>CBFGOS010000214.1:0-4407 GCA_965650425.1 uncultured Lysobacter sp.
GCGCCGACAAGCTCGGCCTGGCGCAGATGCACCAGCTGCGCGGCCGCGTCGGCCGCAGCCACCACCGCGCCTACGCCTACCTCGTGGTGCCGGACAAGAAGTCGATCACCTCCGACGCGAGGAAGCGCCTGGACGCGATTTCCGCAATGGACGAACTGGGCGCGGGCTTCACCCTCGCCACGCACGACCTGGAAATCCGCGGCGCCGGCGAACTGCTGGGCGAAGACCAGAGCGGGCAGATGGCCGAGGTCGGCTTCAGCCTGTACACCGAACTGCTGGAACGCGCGGTCAAGTCGATCAAGCGCGGCGAATTGCCGGACGTCGATGGCCACCAGGCGCGCGGCGCCGAGATCGAATTGCACGTTCCGGCGCTGATTCCCGAGGACTACCTGCCCGACGTGCACACCCGCCTGACCCTCTACAAGCGCATCAGTGGCGCGCGCAATCCCGAGGAATTGCGCGAACTGCAGGTGGAGATGATCGACCGCTTCGGCCTGCTACCCGACCCGGCCAAGCATCTGTTTGCCGTCGCCGAACTCAAGCTGCAGGCCACCGAACTTGGCATCCGCAAGCTGGACATCGGTGCCACGGGCGGCCGCGTCCAATTCGTGGAAAAGCCCAACGTCGACCCGATGGCCATCATCAGGATGATCCAGGGACAGCCCAAGCTGTACCAGATGGACGGGCCGGACAAGCTGAAACTGAAGCTGGAACTCCCCGATGCGGCCTCGCGGATCAACGCGGCGCGCGGTCTTTTCACCACGTTGCGCCCCGGATGATCGCGCCGACCAGGGCGGCATTTCACTGCCGCTGCCCCGCCATCGCGCCCGCCGTGCCACACGCCGTATGCTGTCCGGCAATGCCTTCGGAGCCTTGGCCTTGACGCCGATCACCACCGACCGCCTGCGCCTTCGCCGCCTGACGCTGGACGATGCGCACTTCATCCTCGACCTGGTGAATCAGCCCTCGTGGCTGGAGAACATCGGGGATAAGGGCGTGCGCAACCTGGACGACGCACGCGACTACGTACGCAAAGGTCCGATGGCGATGTACGAGCAGCATGGCTTCGGGCTGTACTGCATCGAGCGCGCGGCCGATGACGCCGTGATGGGCCTGTGTGGCCTGATCAAGCGCGACACGCTGGATGACGTGGACATCGGCTATGCGCTGCTGCCGCAGTACTGGGGCCAGGGCTATGCGCGCGAAGCCGCCCAGGCCACGCTGGCGCATGCCGTGCGCGACTACGGCCTGCAGCGCATCGTCGCGATCACCTCGCCGGGCAACAGCAGGTCCGCACGGCTGCTGGAGAGCCTCGGGTTCCGCTTCGAGCGCCTGCTGGCGCTGACGCGCGACGACGAAGTGAAGCTGTTTGGCTGGAGCGCCGCGTAGCATCGGATCGCCGACGACACCCTCGCCCACCCGTCGGCACCCACCCGAACGGAGTGTCCATGTCGACGATCCCCCCGCTGCATCGCACATTGCTCCCGCACTTCGCCGCACTGCTGGCCATGGCCGCCCTGACCGCCTGTGCCAGCACCTCCTTCCGCGCACCCACCGGCACCCCCTTCCAGCTTTCGCCCGGACAACAGGCGGTATTGCGGGATGGCGCAACCCTGACCTACGTGCACGTCGCGCAGGACTCCCGCTGCCCGCCGAAGGTGCAGTGCATCCGCGCAGGCGACGCCGACGTGGTGTTCGAGCATCGGCCCGTCGGCGGTGTGCCCCGGCGCCTGACGCTCAACCTGCCGGAAGCGCCAGATGCACGGATCGGCGCATTCACGCTGCGCATCCTCGCACTGGAGTTCGACGAGCGGCCCAAGGCCACCCTGCGCGTCGACACGGCCACCCCTTGAGGCTGAGCGTGCGCCCGGATGCAGTGGAATGCCCCGTTCCATCCTGGCGCCAACCATCCCGACGCCACGGTGGCATCCTGTACTCCTCTCCCACGGAGTACGGCCATGACCACGATCGTCGTCCCGCGCCTGCATGACATCGGCGGCCTGCATGTCCGGCGCGCGGTTCCCAGCCTCCAGGCACGCTCCGTCGGCCCCTTTGTCTTCGTGGACCACATGGGCCCTGCGGTGTTCGAACCCGGTCGCGGCATCGACGTGCGGCCGCATCCGCACATCGGGCTGGCCACGGTGACGTTCCTCTGGTCGGGCACCATCACCCACCGCGACACGTTGGGCAGCCTGCAGGACATCAGCCCGGGCGACGTGAACTGGATGACCGCGGGCCGCGGCATCGCCCACTCCGAGCGGACCCCCGCGGTCCTGCGCGAGCACGAGCATCCGCTGCACGGCATGCAGACCTGGGTGGCCCTGCCCCGATCGCAGGAGGAAGCCGCCCCGGCGTTCTTCCACCATTCGGCCGAGACCCTGCCCCACCTGCGTCGCGATGGCGCCTGGCTGCGCGTCGTTGCCGGCCGTGCCTACGGGGAGGAGTCGCCGGTGCAAGTGTTCAACGACACCCTCTACGTGGCCGTCGACCTGGACGTCGATGCCGAGGTCGATCTGGACGCGGGGCACGCCGAGCGCGCCCTGTATGTGCTGGACGGCGACGCTCAGCTGGATGGCGCCGACATCCCCGAGCGCCACCTGGTGGTGCTGGACCCCGGCGTCCGCCACCGCCTGCGTGCCAAGACCCCCATCAAGGCGATGCTGCTGGGAGGGGAGCCACTGGATGGGCCGCGCCATCTGTGGTGGAACTTCGTCTCATCCTCCCGTGAGAGGATTGAGCAGGCCAAGCTCGACTGGGTCGAGGGCCGCTTTGGCAAGGTGCCGGGCGACAACGAGTTCATCCCGCTGCCCGACCGTTGAGCCCCTGCTGCCCGCCGCCCGGCGGTTACACGCGCAACCTATTGTTAACCATTTGTCAATGACCCCGTTTGTGCTTTATGGTCAAAGCCGCAGCCACGTGGTGGCTGCGACCAGGGGAATGACCATGATCAAGCGAGTCCTTTGTCTGTCCTTGTTGGCTGCGGCTGGAGCCGCACAGGCGCAGGATGCGGCCGGCTGCCCGAAACTTCCCGATAGCGCGATCCTCGCGTGGGAGCATCGCAGCACCGGCGATACCGACTTCTGCCGCGCACTGCGACCCGATGGCACCGAAGCCTTTGGCGTCTACATCGCGCGCAAGGCGCCATTCGAACCCAAGCGCGGCAACCGCGTGGAAGAAGACACCATCGATGGCCAGGCCATCCATTGGTACCGCAGCGAAGTGGCGGGGCGCCCCAACGTGGAAACGCGCGAGACGCTGGTGAAGCTGCCCGATGGTCGCGTGGCCCACATCTGGCTGCAGGCCAACTCAGCGGAACGACTCAAGGAAGAACTCGCCACCGCCCGCGGCATGCGCTTCCAGGCCGAACGGCTCAGCAGCAACTGAAGTGAATGCACCGCACGGCCGCACGAGCGCGTGCGGCCGTGTGATCGGGGCCCGGACGTGCCGCGAACAGCGAACGGGTTCAGCGCGTGTAGACGTACACCGTCGCAGGCGGCATGTTTCGCAGCACAAAGGCGCCGCGCCGCACCTGCAGGCCCAGTTCCACCGCCACGTCATCCGCCACTGGCGCCGTCGGGCCGTACGTGAACTGCACAAAACGCCCGTCCGGGCGTAGACAGGCGAAGGCCGCCGCCATGACATCCCGCTGAGTCTCCCGCGGCATGGACAGCAGACCAAGACCAGACACGATGGCGTCGGCGGGCCCTGCCGCCAGGTAGTCGGCCGCAATGCGCGGCAACTCGCGCGCATCGCCCTGCACGATCCGCACGCCGGGGAACCGGGCGTGCAGGTGCGCGTGCAGTTCCTCGTTCAACTCGACCACCAGCAGGCCATCGCCACCGGGCCCGGCCTCCAGCAGCGCCGCGGTTACCGCGCCGGTGCCGCCTCCCAATTCAATCACCCGACGCGCATCGTCCGGCAACTCCTGCAGCATCGCCTTGGCGAGTTCGGCGCTGGAAGGCGCGACGGCAGCCGTCCGGCCCGGGTTGCGGAGCCACTGGCGGAAGAATGTCCACCAGTGCGTCTTATGCAACCGCGGCCGGCCGCGCGTCATGTCAGCCCGCCCCCGGGGTGGCGCAAACGCCAGCACCGGTGGATGCGCGCATCACGCTCGAAGTCCGGCGGGATGGTGCGCGGTGTGATCTCCACGCATTCGGCAAAGGCTGCCACCGCCGCCTCGTCCAGCCGGAACCGCCGGAAGTTGTTGGAGAAATACAGCACGCCACCTGGCGCCAGCCGGGCCATCACCGCACGCAGCAATGGCACGTGCGCCGCCTGCACGTCGAAGTCCTCGGCGCGCTTGGAGTTGGAAAAGGTGGGCGGGTCGCAGAACACCAGGTCGTACTGGCCTTCGTCCTCATCCAGCCAGCGCATGACGTCGGCCTGCACCAGGCGGTGGCGCGCGCC
>CBFGOS010000215.1:0-4400 GCA_965650425.1 uncultured Lysobacter sp.
CCACGATGAAGCCCGGCACGATCTCGTCGATCGCGCTGGGCTTCATCGTGGCGACGTTGGCCATCGTGGTAGCCAGCCTGCTCGACAAGGCGCCGCCGCAGGAAGTGCAGGTGACGCACCAGCAGGTGCGGGCGTCGCTGCGCGAGAATCCGCACTGAGCCCACTGGCGGCGGGGACGATTCCCCGTTGCGGCAGCCGTTACCATGACCATCGACCCCTTGGACCATCGCCCCGTCGCCATCGCGTTGATGGGACCGACCGCGTCCGGAAAGACCGCGCTGGCCCTTGATTGGGCGGAGCGGCTAGGGGGCGAGATCGTCAGCGTTGACTCTGCGTTGGTCTATCGCGGCCTGGACATCGGTTCGGCCAAGCCAACCGCGGCCGAGCAGCAGCGCGTGCCGCACCACCTGATCGATGTGCGTGATCCGTGGCAACCGTATTCGGCCGCGGAGTTCGCGCAGGATGCGCGGCGCGCGTTGGACGACATCGCCTCCCGCGGCCGCGTCCCGGTGCTGGCCGGCGGTACTGGCCTGTACTTCCATGCGTTGCTGCATGGGCTGTCGCCGATGCCGGAGGCCGACCCTACGGTGCGCGCACGGCTGGAAATGGAGGCGAGCGAACGGGGTTGGGCGGTGCTGCACGCGGAACTGGCTGCGGTGGATCCCGAGGCGGCCCGGCGCATCCACGTGACCGACGCCCAGCGCATCCAACGGGCGCTGGAGGTCTTCCGGCTGTCCGGACGTACGATCACCGACTGGCGGCGGGACGGGCTCGCGATGCCGCGATTGCCGTTCCGCGTGCTGAAGCTGGTCCTGGCGCCCACCGTGCGGGCGGTGCTGCATGCGCGGATCGAACACCGCTTCGACGCCATGCTGGCCTCCGGTTTCCTGGACGAAGTCCGTGTCCTGCGCACGTTGCCGCAGTTGCAGGCGCATCCCGCGCCGCTGGAATTGCCTGCCTTGCGCGCAGTCGGCTATCGCCAGGCGTGGGAGTACCTGGACGGGCACACCAGCGCGGCCGAGTTCCGTGACCGCGGCATCTTCGCCACCCGCCAACTGGCCAAACGCCAGACCACCTGGCTGCGAGGTGAGCTCGATGCCCGCTGGTTCGACCCGACCACGCAACGTCCAGCGCTGGATCAGGCCCTGGCGATGTTCCTGCCGGCGTCCCAAGGCGGCTGAAGCGCGTCCCGCGGCCCCCTTCGCGCATTCGCCGACACAGGCAACTTCCCAATGCGCGGGTTTGCGTTACCATCGGCCCATCGCCGCTGTGGGGACAGCTACCGGCGACGCGGACGGCCAGGACGGCCCCGCCCATAACTAGAACTCATAATTGTTGGGGAACACTCTGATGTCCAAGGGACAGTCCTTGCAGGATCCTTTCCTGAACGCCCTGCGCCGCGAGCGCGTGCCCGTCTCGGTTTACCTGGTCAACGGCATCAAGCTGCAGGGCACGATCGAGTCGTTCGACCAGTTCGTGGTGCTGCTGCGCAACACGGTCAGCCAGATGGTGTACAAGCACGCGATTTCCACCGTGGTGCCGGCGCGCAACGTGCGCGTGGGGCCGGGGGGCGGCCAAGTACATCCGGGTGAAGGCGGCGAGGGCGCCGACGAGGCAGAATAAGGGCCTGTCTTCAGGCCGTCCCGGGAAGTGAGCACGCGTGTTTTTTGAAAGATCCCGCAAGGGCGAGCACGCGTTGCTGATCCAGCCGCATGCCGGCGGCCCGCCCGACGAGGGGCTGCTGGAGGAATTCACCGACTTGGCCCGGTCGGCCGGTGCGACGATCGCGGCGGTCATGACCGCCCGCATCGATCGGCCCAATGCCGCTACGCTGATCGGCAGCGGCAAGCTGGAAGAAATGAAGGCGGCGGTGGAAGCCACCGGCGCCGACCTCATCCTGGTCAACTTCGCACTCACGCCCACCCAGGAGCGCAACCTGGAGCGGGCGCTGCAGCGTCGCGTGGTGGATCGCACCGGGCTGATCCTGGACATCTTCGCGCAGCGTGCGCACAGCCACGAGGGCAAGTTGCAGGTCGAACTGGCGCAACTGCGCCACATGTCGACCCGGCTGGTGAGGGGCTGGACCCACCTGGAACGGCAGCGCGGTGGCGCCATCGGCCTGCGCGGCCCCGGCGAGACGCAGCTGGAACTGGACCGCCGCATGCTGCAGGCGCGGCTGGAGTCACTGCAGCGCCGGCTGGCCAAGGTCGAGGTGCAGCGCACCCAGATGCGCCGCGCGCGCCTGCGCAGCGAGATGCCGCGGGTAGCGCTGGTGGGCTACACCAACGCCGGCAAGTCCACCCTGTTCAATGCGCTGACCGGCGCCGAGGCCTACGCGGCCGACCAGTTGTTTGCCACCTTGGACCCCACGGTGCGGCGTATCGACCTGTCCGGCGGCAGCGTCACCCTGGCTGACACGGTGGGTTTCGTCCGCGACCTGCCGCATGCCCTGGTTGCGGCGTTCCGCTCCACCTTGTCGGAGTCGCGCGAGGCGGATCTGCTGCTGCACGTCATCGACGCGGCCGATCCGCTGCGCGACGAGCGCATCGCGCAGGTCAATTCGGTGCTGGCCGAAATCGGCGCCGGCGACATCCCGCAGGTGCTGGTGTTCAACAAGATCGACCGTCTAGACGGCACCGCGCCGCGACTGGACCACCCCGGCGAGGGGCCCGCACGCGTTTGGCTGTCGGCGCGGGACGGTGTCGGGCTGGACCTGCTCCAGGCCGCGATGGTGGAGGCGCTGGAGCTGCGCCACCTCCGCGGCGAGCTGCGCATCCCGCCGCAGGCGGCCCGGCTGCGCGCGCGCCTGCACGAGTTGGGCGTGGTGCGCAGCGAGCACGGCGACGAGCAGGGTTGGCGGTTGCAGGTGGACATGTCGCTGGCCGACGCACAGCGCCTGTTCGCCCAGCCGCACGGCGAGCCGTTGCGGGCCTTGCTTGAGGCGGCGGGAGCCCCCACCTAGAATCGACCCGCGCCTGCAGTTCGGCTCCGCCGTGCCTGCCGGTTCGTTTCACTACATGGAGCAGGCATGGCCTGGAACACCCCTGGCAGTAGCAATTCGGGCGGCTCGAGCGGCCGTCCCCCGCGTCGCGGTCCTGGTGGACGTGGTCTGGATTCCCTTCTGGACCCTCTGCGCGGCTTGCTGGACGGCGGCGGTGGCAGCGGCGGCATCCTGCGCTGGGTCGCAATCGTGGTGGGCCTGTGGCTGGTCTTCAACTGCTTCGTGCTGATCACCGAGCAGCAGCGCGGCGTGGTGCTGCGCTTCGGCCAGTTCTCACGCGTGATGCAGCCCGGCCCGCACTTCAAGCTGCCGTGGCCGATCGAGCGTGTCACCAAGATCAACGCCACCCAGATCAAGACCTTCAGCGAGAACGTGCCGGTCCTGACCGCCGACGAAAACATCGTGCTGGTCGAGATCAACGTGCAGTACCGCGTCAGCGATCCGCAGTTGTACCTGTTCGGCACGCGGGACGGCGATGCCATGCTGGCGCAGGCCGCGCTGAGCACGGTGCGCGAGCAGGTGGGCCGCTCCACGCTGGATACCGTGCTCGGCGCGCGCAACGCGCTGGCCGTGTCCGCGCGCGACCAGTTGCAGAAGTCGCTGGCCGCTTACCGCACCGGCTTGGTGGTGACCGAGCTCAATTTGCCCAACGCGCGCCCGCCGGAAGAGGTCAAGCCGGCCTTCGACGACGTCAACAGCGCCCAGCAGGACAAGGACCGCCTGATCAGCGAGGCCCGCGCCTACGCCGCGCAGGTGGTGCCGGAAGCCCGCGGCCAGGCAGCGCGCGTGCGCACCGTGGCCGAGGGCTACAAGACCGCGTCCATCGCGCGTGCACAGGGTGACGCGGACCGCTTCTCGATGCTGGTGGAGCAATACCAGGCCGCGCCGGAAGTCACCCGCAAGCGCCTGTGGCTGGAGACGGTGCAGGAAGTGCTGGCCGACAACCGCAAGGTCGTGGGCGGCGATTCGCGCCAGCTGATCTACGTCCCGATGGAGCCGACGAAGGCCGGCACCGCGGCCAGCGGCGCGTTGGCCCCGGAAAACCTTGCCCCGACCGTCACCGCCATCGAACAGGCGGCCGAGCAATCCACCCGCAGTGGCCGCACGCCACGCCCCACCGGCCGTGAGGAGGTCACCCGATGAAAGTCTCGTTCTGGGTGGCGACCGCCGTCGCCGTGTTGCTGGCGCTGATGGGCTCGCTGTACGTGGTCAACGAAGGGCAGACCGGCATGGTGCTGCAGTTCGGCCGCGTGGTGCGCAGTGACATCGGGCCGGGCCTGCACTTCAAGTTCCCGCTGGTGGAAACGGCGCGCGTGTTCGATCGCCGCCTGCAGGTACTGGACGCCGAGCCGGAGCGTTACCTGACCTCCGAGCGCAAGGACGTCAGCGTGGACTTCTT
>CBFGOS010000216.1:0-4399 GCA_965650425.1 uncultured Lysobacter sp.
ATGTGGACAGGCAGGACCGCGGTTGCGGCCGCCGGGCGGCGACGCGGGGTTGCCGGGCCCGTCGTGACCGGCCAAGCTGATGGCCGTGACGAAGGATGCGCATTATCCCGGCAAGCCCGCCCCCGCGCCAGCGCGCGGGACCGGACACGCGTTCCCCCGCGACCTGCGCACCCTTGCGGCCGCAGGACTCCGCCCGTTTGTGGCGGCGCTCGGTTTGTCGCTGGCGCTGGTGGGCTGCGGCGGCCACACGCCGACAGTCCGCCCCTCCGGTCCGCCGGCCACCCGCCATTGGCCAGCGGTGCAGCCGGCCAATCCCCAAGCCGCCAATGCGGTGCTGATGCGGGCCATCGGCCTCGTTGGGACCCCCTACAGGTGGGGCGGGAACACCCCGGAAAGCGGCTTCGATTGCAGCGGACTGGTCAATTTCGTCTACCGGGACGTGCTGGCCCTCAACCTGCCCCGCACCTCGCGCGCACTGGCCGAGTTCCAGGGTGATCGCATCAAGCCAGAGCGGTTGGCCCCCGGGGACCTGGTCTTCTTCGGCAACGCGGACGGGGTCAACCACGTCGGCATTTACGTGGGCGAAGGGCGCTTCGTGCACGCCCCCACGTCTGGCGGAACGGTTCGGCTCGATCATCTGGACGGCCATTACTGGCGTGACCACTACACGGGTGCGAAACGGGTGCTGAACTGAGTTTCGCCCGGAAGTGGGACGCGGCGACCGCTTATTAACCATTATTTAACATTTTCTGAACCAAATGATCCCGGTTCACAGGCATCATCGCCGCGTGACGACAAAGTGATGACTGCGTGACGAACTCCAAATCTCGCCACGGCCGCCTCGCCGCCGCCTACCTGATACGCGCCAAGCGCGGGTCTACCCGACTCTTCCTTTCGCTGGTGCTGGCCCTGACGGCCGTGCCGGCCATGGCCCAGCAAGCCCCCGTGGCGGGCTCGATGGCCGCTGACTCGGCGGACGCCCAGGCGCCTCGCGCCACCGTCAGTGAATCGCTCAGCCTCTCCGACCGCGCCCTGATGCTGGCCGGCGACCTGAACCGCCTGCTGGTCCCCGGTGCAGGCTTGGCCCCGCGCACGGATGCGGCGCCGGCGTCGACCGGCGTGAAGTCGGTGCTGTCGCGCGCCCTTGCGCTGCTGGGCACGCCTTATCGCTGGGGCGGCACCACACCGGATGGTTTCGACTGCAGTGGGCTCGTGGGTTACGTGTTCCGCAATGCGCTGGGCATCGAACTGCCGCGCGTGTCCCGCGACATGGCCAAGACCGGCCGCTCCATCACCGACCGCGCCCAGCTGGCCGCCGGCGACCTGGTGTTCTTCGGCCGCAAGGGCAACGTCGACCATGTCGGCATCTACGTGGGCGAAGGCCGCTTCGTCCATGCCCCGAGCAAGGGCAAGGACGTGACCGTGTCCAGCATGGAGACCGGCTACTGGAGCGGCAAGTTCATGGAAGCGCGTCGGGTCGACGGCATCTGAGCAGCCGTCCGGACATACCCGGAACCACCTGAAAAGGCCGCCCTTGGGGCGGCCTTTCCGTTGCTGGGGCCTATCCCGCGAAGGCCTCGATCGTCGCCTCGATGCCCTTGCTCAGCTCCATCACCTTGAGCGCGTACTCGGCCAGGCGCTGGTCGTCCTCGCTGGTGGGTGTCCACGGCGGCACGCGCGCCGGCTTGGCCGGCTCCTGCTGGTCCATCGCCACGAAGACGATGATGCAGTGGGTGCACAGCCGCTCCTCGCCGCCCATAGGGTCTCGGGCCTTCACGTCCACGGCGAAGTGCATGCTGCTGGTGCCGGTGTAGACCAGCTTGGTGTGGACCGTGACCAGATCACTGATGTGGATGGGCGCGACGAAGCGGATGCCGCCCACCGCGACCGTGACGCTGTAACGGCCGCTCCACCCGACGGCCGCGGCGTAGCCGGCCTGGTCGATCCACTTCATGACCATGCCGCCGTGCACCTTGCCGCCGTAATTGACGTCTGTGGGCTCGGCGAGGAAGCGCATCGTCAGTTCGCGTTGCAGGCCACTCATCGGCAGGCTCCCAGCGGGCAGTGGAGGGTCGGCCCGCATTATGGCGGAGCGGCCGTCATTCGCCCGTGCCCCGCGCGTCCCCTGCACGTTTGCATGCCGGCAGGTCGCTTCCAACCCGGGTTGCGGCTCGCTGCGGCGGGCGCCATGCTGGCCACTCACTCAGGGAGAAGCTGCGATGGGCCGGACAATCCTCGGCATGGCGGTGGGCGTGGTGGCGATGTTCGTGACCATCATGGGTATCGAGGCGCTGGGCCACCTGGCCTACCCGCCCCCGCCCGGCCTGGATCCGATGAACCCCGAGCACGAGGCCGCCTTCGCCCAGTTCGTGTTGCAGATGCCGCTCATGGGGAAGGCGGTGCTGGCGCTGGCATGGGTGGCGGGCGCGTTCGTCGGCGGTCTGGTGGCGGCCAAGGTCGCCCGGCACCAGAATGCGGCGGCGATCTTTGTCGCGCTGGTGGTGATGTCGGGCGTGGTGGGCATGATCATCAAGGTGCCGCACCCGACCTGGTTGGCGGCAGCCGGCCTGCTGCTGCCGATTCCCGCGGCCCTGCTGGCGGCGCGCCTGGTGCACCGGCCCAAGCTGCTACCCAAGCTCTGACCAACCCCGCAAGCAGAAGAAGCCGGCCCATTGCGGGGCCGGCTTCTTTGCTTTTGTGGCCGAAAAGGGGCGTCGGCCCCGCCGCCGGTAGCGCCGTCCTTACTTCTCGCGACGCTCGAACTCGCCGTAGGCCTTGAGCTGCTCGGCCACGGCGTTGCCATCACCGACCACGATGATCGACTGGTCCCGGGGCGCATAGTACTTCTTCGCCATGACCTGCACCTGGGCCGCGTCGACCGCACGGATCTTCGGCACATACTGACCGAGGAACTCCGCCGGCAGGCCCGACAACCAGTTGTTGGCCAGCGTGGCGGCCACCGCCCCCTGCATCTGGTTGGTGATCAGGTATCCACCGGCGACGTAGCGCTTGGTGTCCTCCAGCTCGGTCGCGGGCACCGGCTCGTTGCCCAGCCGGTCGAACTCGTGGAAGAACTCCTTGATCGCCGCGCCAGTGACTTCGTTGCGCACGTCCGCGCCCGCGGACACGCGGCCGCCGGCACGGGCGACCGCCAGGCCCGCGCGCGCGCCGTAGGTGTAACCCTTGTCCTCGCGCAGGTTCTGCATGACGCGGCTGCTGAAGCCACCGCCGAGCACGATGCCGGCCAGTTGCGCCGGGATGTAATCGGCGTCCGTGGCGGGAATCGCCGGACGACCGAGGGCGAGCGAGGACTGCACGCTGCCATCGCGCTGGATCAGCACACGGGAAGGCTTGGCCTCGCGGCGGGCAGGTGCGGTGGAGGCGAGCGCCGTACCCGTTCCCTTCCAGTCGCCAAAGGCGCGCTCAGCCAGGGCAAAGCCCTCGGCCGGCGTCAGCTTGCCAGTGATCACCAGCAATGCGTTGTCCGGACGGAAGCGGCGGACATGTTCGGCGCGCAGCTTGTCGGCGTTCACGGCAGTGATGCCGGCCTCGGTCGGCTGCACGCGGGCGTACGGGTGGTCGCCATAGGTGGCGGCCAGCAACGCACGCGTCGCCTTGAAGCCGGGCTGCGCCTCGGACGCCTTCAGTCCCTGCAACGCGTTGGCCTGGGCCAGCTTCACTTCCTTGTCCGGGAAAGAAGGCTGGCGCGCAACTTCGGCCAACAGCTCGAGCATGCCCTCGCGGTGCGAGGACAGCGCGTTGCCGAACAGGGTGACGCCATCGTTGCCGGCACCGGCCCCCACGTTGCCGCCAAAGCCCTGCGCCGCCTCGGCGATGGCCTTGGAGTCGCGCTTGACCGTGCCTTCGGTCAGCAGGCCGGCCAGCATGGTGGCGAAGTCGGTCATCGTCGCTCCGGGCTGCGGATCAGCCGCTGGTAGATGTCGAGCAGCCGGTCGTTCAGTTTTTCGATGTCGTAGTCGCGCTCGACGCGGGCGCGTCCCGCAGCACCCATGGCGGCCCAGCGCCCCGGCTCCGCGGCGAGGCGGCGCAGCCGGTCGGCGAGCGCATCGGCGTCGCGCTCGGGGACGAGATACCCTGAGCTGCCCTCGTCCACCAGCTCGGGGATGCCGCTATGGAAGGTACTCACCACCGGGAGGCCCATCGCCATCGCCTCCTTGAGCACGTTCGGAATCCCTTCCTCGTCGCCGTTCGCCGCAGTCACACTCGGAGCCGCCATGACGTGCGAGCGGTCGAGCAGCCCGCGGACTTCATCCTGCAGCCGCCAGCCATGGATGGTTGCGACGCGCTCGAGCCCGAGCTCGGCGATGCGTCCCTCGAGACGCGGCCGCAGCGGTCCGTCGCCCACGATGTGGTACTCGGCGGCAGTCCCTTCACCGAC
>CBFGOS010000217.1:0-4350 GCA_965650425.1 uncultured Lysobacter sp.
GCGACAGCAGGGCCAGCAACTGGGCCGGATCCGCCGTCGCGGGGGTGCCTTCGGCCGTGTCCGCGGTGCCCTCTCGGGCGTCGGTCGTTGCGGCCGGGGGGGAGCTGGTTGTGGCCGGGGCCGAGGAGGCGGAAGCGGGCTCCATCAGGCGTTCAAAGGCGGACGCGGCGGCGCCCCCCTCGGTGCCCGACGTCGCTTCGCCGCGAAAGCCAGCCGCATCCGCCGCCGGGGTCGCATGCGGCATTGCAGGGGTCGTGGCCACGCCCGGCCCGATCATGCTTCGGTCTCCGTGTCGCCGGCCAGGCGCGCGCGTGCGCGCCGGGCGCCCAGGTCGTCCAGCTCGCGCTGGCCGCGGCGCTCGGCGTGGCGGTGCTCCTCGGCGCGGTAGCTCGCGGCCAGCTTTTCCAGCACGTGGGTTTCGCGGCTGGCCAGCATCAGCCGCGCGCGTTCGACGTCGCAGCTGAGGCGGCTGTGGTCCACCACCTTGCTCTGTTCGGCCACTGCTGCATCCAGGCGCTCGCGGAAGGCCAGCCGGTTGGCCAGCAGCGCCGGGTGCGTGACCGTCGCGGTCGGTGTGGCGTACTCGGCGGCATAGCGCTGCAGCGCGTCCAGCCGCGCCTGTTGCTCGGCCAGCGCGCGGTCGCGGTCGGCCAGTTCGCGGGCCACCGCGTCCTGGCGTTCTTGCACCACTTTGAGCAGGGGATCCAGACGTTGCGAGCGCATGTCAGCGTTCCGGGGCGTTCAAGGGGAAGGAGGGGGCGGCACCATCGTCCAGCAGGCGCGCCAGCGCCTCGCGGCTGGAGGCCACGTCGGCGGCCTCGTCCACGTCCTGGCCGAGGAAGTCGAGGATCGCCGGCCAACGCGCCAGCGCCTCGTCCACGATCGGGTCGTTGCCACGCTGGTAGGCGCCAATCGCAATCAGGTCGCGCTGCGTGTTGTAGGCGGCCATCAGGCGCTTGAGCTTGCGGATGCGCTCGCGCCACGGCGCGTCGGTGATGTCCTGCATCACGCGGCTGACCGAGACTTCCACGTCGATGGCCGGGTACTGGCCGGCATCGGCGATGCGGCGCGTGAGCACGATGTGGCCGTCGAGGATGGCGCGTGCGGCGTCGGCGATGGGTTCCTGCTGGTCGTCGCCTTCGGTCAGCACGGTGTAGAACGCGGTGATCGAGCCGCGGCCCTCCGCACCGTTGCCCGCGCGCTCCACCAGCGCCGGCAGCTTGGCGAACACCGACGGCGGGTAGCCACGCGTGGTCGGCGGCTCGCCCACCGACAGGCCGATCTCGCGCTGCGCCTGGGCGAAACGCGTCAGCGAGTCCATCAGCAGCAGCACGTGCAGGCCCTGGTCGCGGTACCACTCGGCGATGGCGGTGGCGCGCAGGGCGCCGTGCAAGCGGGCCAGCGGCGGGCGGTCGGCCGGCGCGGCCACCACCACGGCGCGGCGCAGGCCTTCTTCGCCCAGCGTGGCTTCGACGAAATCGCGCACTTCGCGTCCGCGCTCGCCGATCAGGCCGACGACGATCACGTCGGCCGCAGTGAAGCGGGTCATCATGCCCAGCAGCGTCGACTTGCCGACGCCGGAGCCGGCGAACAGGCCCACGCGCTGGCCGCGGCCGATGGGCAACAGCGCGTTGATCGCGCGCACACCCACGTCCAGCGAGCGGGTGATCGGCTCGCGCATCAACGGGTTGATGGCGGTGCCGGCCAGGCCGACCCAATGTTCGGCACGCAACGGGCCGCGGCCATCCAGAGGAACACCGTCGCTGTCGATGACACGACCCAGCAGGCCGTCGCCCACGGCCACCTCGCCGCGTTGGCGGGTACTGACCACGCGGGCGTTGGGCAGCAGGCCGGCAATGTCGGCGGTGGGCATGAGGAAGGTGCGGTCGCCGGCAAAGCCGACCACTTCGGAGTCGATCCAGCGGCCACCGGAAATCTCCACCTGCACCCGCGAACCCAGCGGCGCGCTGCAGCCGGAGGCCTCCAGCGTGAGGCCGACAGCGCGGCGCAGCACGCCCTCGCGCGCCAGGCCCATCGCCGGGGCAGTGGGCTGCAATTCGTCCAGGCGCGCGGCCAGTCGCAACTGGCGGGCGGCCTCCCAGCGGTCGGCGGAAATGGTGGTCATGCCGCGCCTCCCGCCACCTTCTCCAACATCGAATCCAGGCAGCTTTGCAGGCGCGCTTCAAGCGTGCCGTCCACGCGCAGGCCCTCGCTGTGCAGGCGCAGTTCGCCGCGCGCCAGGCCGTTGTCGTTGGTCAGGCGCACGCCGCTCAGGCCCGCCAGATGCGGGGCCAGCACGCCCATGTCATCGGGGTGCAGGCGCAGCTCGACCTCGCGCTGCGTGGTGCCGACGGTGTCCAACGCTTCGCGCACCAGGTCGGCCAGCAGCGTCGGGTCGGCCATGTACGTGCGGCCGAGCAGTGCGCCGGCCACGCGCACGGCCAGGTGCCCCAGCGCGTCTGCCACTTCGCCGTCCAGCCGCGCCAACGGGCGCGTGAAACCGTCGAGGATGCCCTCGATCTGCGCGACGAGACGGCGGACTTCCGCCTGTCCCGAAGCGAACCCTTCGGCGTGCCCCTCGGCCAGTCCGCGGCGGTAGCCTTCCTCGCGCGCCGCTTCCTCCAGCGCTTGCAGTTCCTGCACGCTGGGCAGCGGCGCGGACGGCGGCGGCGCGGCGGCCGTCGACAGTCCCGGCGCACTCCAACGCACCACGGCCGCGGCATTCATACGAAGGCCTCCGCCTTGGCGGCCAGCTGGATGGCGCCGCTTTCAGCCATGCGCCGCACCAGGGTGAGGATTTCCTTCTGCGCGGCTTCGACCTCGGCCAGGCGCACCGGGCCACGCACCTCGATGTCTTCCAGCAGCATTTCGGCAGCGCGTTGCGACATGTTGGAGGTGATCTTGTCGCGCACCTTGCTGTCGGCGCCGCGCAGCGCGATCGCCAGGCGGTCGCTGGGCACGTCGCGCAGCACGGTCTGCATCGCGCGGTCGTCGATCTCGGCCAGGTTGTCGAACACGAACATCAGGTCGCGGATCTGCACGGCGAGGGTCTCGTCCAGACGCTGGATGTCGCCCAGGATCGTCTCGTCCTGCCCGCCGTCCATGAAGTTGAGGATGTTGGCCGCCACCTTCACGCCGCCGATGGTCGAAGACTTGATGTTCTGCGCGCCCGCGAACTGGCGGGTCATCACGTCGTTGAGCTCGTTCAGCGCGTGCGGCGGAATGCCGTCCAGCGTGGCGATGCGCAGCAGCACGTCGGGCCGCACGCGCTCGCCCAGGCACCTCAGCGTTTCCGCGGCCTGGTCGGGGTCCAGGTGCGAGAGCACGATGGCGATGATCTGCGGGTGTTCGTTGCGCACCAGGTCGGCCACCGCGCGCGGCTCCATCCACTTCAGCGTGTCCAGGCCCGACGTATTGCGGCCCAGCAGGATGCGGTCGATCAGGCTGTTGGCGCGGTCCTCGCCCAGCGCCTGCACCAGCACCGCGCGCACGTATTCGTCGGCGCCGGGGCCCAGGCCGCCGGGCTGCTCCAGCACGTCGACGAAGTCGTCGAAGACCTTGAGCACGGTGTCGCGCGAGACGCCGCCGACCGAGGTCATGGCCACGCCCAGCTTCTGCACTTCCTTGGCGCCCATGTGCTTGAGCACTTCCGCTGCCTGCTGCTCGCCAAGCGAGAGCAGGACGATGGCGGCGCGCTGCACGCCGGTCAGGCTCGCGGCCAGGGATGCGTCAGCCATCGGATTCCACCAGGTCGCGGACCACCTGCGCCACGCGCTTGGGGTCGGTGTTCACGGCGGTGCGCGCCACGTCCAGCTTTTCTTCGAAGCTGGCGGCCTTGCGCGCCGCTTCCGGATCGCGGGTCGGGCGGGTTGCGACGGGCTCAGGGGCCTCCAGCGGCATCGGCTCGTCGATCACCGTGGCGACGGTGTAATGCTGCTTCGGGGCCAGCAACTGGCGGAAGGCGGGGCGCAGCACCACCCAGATCACCAGCAGCACCGCCAGGCCACCCAGCACCGTGCGCAGCATGTCGCGCGCGCCGGGCTTCTCCCACAGCGGCGGACCTTCCGGCTCGGCCAGGGGGGCAGTGGCGAAGGGGGCATTGACCACCGACACCGCATCGCCGCGCGCGGCATCGAAGCCGATGGCCTGCTGAACCAGGGTCTGGATGCGGGCCAGTTCGGCGCCGTTGAGCGCGCGCGTCGTCGGCTTGCCGTTGGTGGCCGCGCCCGGCAGGTTGTCGACCAGCACCGCGGCGGTCACCCGGCGGATGCGGCCTGTGGCCTGGCGGGTGTGGGTCAGGGTGCGGTCCAGCTCGTAGTTGCGCACCACGGTGCGCGACGTGGAGCCGCC
>CBFGOS010000218.1:0-4293 GCA_965650425.1 uncultured Lysobacter sp.
GGAGGGCACGGATCTTCGGGTCACCCTTCTCGAGCGCGATCAACGCGCCGGTGTAGCCATTGGCGCCGTAGATCATCCAGCGCTTGGGGGGTGTTGTGTTCGTGTCGGTCATCGAAGCCACGCCCGGTACGTGCAGGTTCCAGCGAGTGTTCCACAGCGGCGCGACGCCGTGGGGGCCGCCGGGCAGCGACTGCAACCGATCGCCGCGCCTGCGTATCTCCTTTGCCACGCCCCCTTCCATCGTCCAAGGAGAACCCCATGCGTCGCACTCCCGCCCTTGCCGGGCTTGCTCTTGCACTGCTTTCGTACGCCTTCCCGGGCGTGGCGCGCGAATCCCCGCGCGTGTACGTGGACGGCGTGGCGCGCGTCATCGAGCAGGACTACTTCGATGAAGCGCGGGCCAAACAGATCGCGGCACGGCTGCGCAGCGCCGCGGCCAAGGGCGAGTTCGATGCCATCGTCGACCCGCGCGAGCTCGCCTCGGCGCTGACCACCCAGCTGGAGCCGTTCGACCGGCATTTCCGCGTGGGCTGGAGCGATACACCGCGTGCGCCCGCAGCGGAAGGACCGGTGGCCGCGCCCGTGCAGTCGCCGGACAAGCACCGTCGCAGCAACTACGGGGTGCGCCGCGCGGAAGTGCTGTCGGGCAACATTGGCTACCTCGATCTGCGCGGGTTCGCGCCCATCGCGTTCGGCGTTGCCGGACAGCCGGAACGCCAGGCCATCGATGCCGCCCTGCAACTGCTGGCCGGCACCGATGCCCTGATCATCGACCTGCGCGAGAACGGCGGCGGCGCACCGCAGATGGTCGGCTACCTGGGCAGCACCTTCGTCAAGAAGGACGCGGACATCTTCAATACCTTCCATGGCCGCGGGCGCACGATGAGCGAAGCGCCGCTGGAGTGGTACGCGCAGCCGCGCCTGGACACGCCGCTGTTCATCCTGACCAGTGCGCGCACCGCATCAGCCGCGGAGGCCTTTGCGTACACCCTGCAGAGCGCCAAGCGCGCCACCGTCATCGGCGAGGCGAGCATGGGCGCGGCCAATCCGGGCGGCGAGGTCGATGCGGGGCATGGCTTCTCGGTATTCGTCTCGTTTGCCACGCCCATCAATCCGATCACGAAGGCCAACTGGGAAGGCCGCGGCGTGACGCCGGATGTCGTGGTGGCACCGGCCGCTGCCCTGGGTGCGGCCCGTCGCCTCGCCATGGAAGCGGTGCTGGCCAAGGGCCTGTCGGCGCAGTCGACCACCGACACGCGCTGGGCCTTGGAAGCGCTGCTGGCCGAGACGAGTGCGATGCAGCCCGTGTCGGCCAGCGACTATGCCGGCGCCTACGGGACCATGGTGATCGGCACCGCCCAGGATCGCCTGGTCCTGCAGCAGGGCCGCCGGCCCACGCGCACGTTGCTGCCGGTCGGCGCGGACAGCTTTGCCGTGCTCGAAAACCCCAGCCAGCGCGTGGTGTTCCAGCGCAACGCCAAGGGCGAGGTCGTTGCGCTGGAGCTGCGGCACTCGGACGGGGATGCGTCCCGTCATCGGCGCGGCGCCAGGCCATAGCCGATCTGGACCCCGCCACACAGCGGCAGGGGGCCGGGTAGCCCAATGCCCCGAGGGTTGATGTCCGAATTCGGCGAGTATTGCCAGTAGGGGCACGCGTAGGCTCCGAGACCCTACTCTCCCCTATGGCCCCCTCGGTGAACGCCACTCAATCCTTCCGCGACCTCCATCATCACGAAAACGTGCTTCTGCTTCCCAATGCGTGGGACGCGGCTTCGGCGCGCCTCCTGGCCCGCGCAGGCGCCAAGGCCGTTGCCACCTCCAGTGCGTCGATGAGTTGGTCGCTGGGCTATCCGGACGGCAGCGTCCTTCCACCCGAGCAGTTGGTGTCCGCAGTGCATCGCATCTGCCGACTGCTTCCGATACCACTAACCGTGGATATCGAGGACGGCTTCAGCGCCGCACCCGACGACGTGGCGGACCTCGCCGCGGCAGTCGCTGCGGCAGGCGCAGCGGGCATCAACATCGAGGATGGCGCGGGAAGCGTGGAGTTGCTCGCCAGAAAGATAGCTGCGATTCGAGCCAGGAATGGTTGTGCATCGCTCTTCATCAATGCGCGCACGGACGTTTTCCTGCGATCACTCGCCCGGGGTGCCGACGCCACGGCAATGGTGGTGCAACGCGGCCTGTCCTATGCAGAGGCAGGCGCGGATGGGCTATTTGTCCCGGGCCTCTCATCGCTGACCGATGTTTCGCGGATTGCCAAGGCGGTGCCGCTCCCGTTGAATCTCATGACCGTGCCAGGTCTTGCGCCCTTGCAGGAACTCGCCCAAGCCGGCGTTCGTCGCCTCAGCGCTGGCCCGGCCACGTTCTTGTCCACCTACTCCCACTTCTGCACGTCAGCCGCCGCGTTCCTCCAAGGGGACGTCAACTCATTCCCCGGCGGCGAGCTTACCTACGATGAGATGAATGCACTGACGGCCTGAGATGTACGAATGCCCAAACTCATTGAAATCCGCACCTACCAACTGAAGCCCGGCACGGGCGGCGATTTCCATCAACTGGTCTCGGAGAAAAGCGTGCCCTTGCACGCGGACTGGGGCATTGATGTGGTCGCTTTCTGCCAATCCTTGGGTGACCCGGATACCTACGTTCTCATTCGAGCGTACGAGGATCTTGCCCACCTGGAGTCTTCCCGATCGGCGTTCTATGCCTCCACCGCGTGGCGAAAGGGTCCAAGGGAATCGATCGTTTCCATGATCCTGTCGGATGCCAATGCTGTGTTGTGGCTCGATCAGGACTCCATTGACCAGTTGCGCAGAGCCAGTGCCCGTAGATCATCCAGCACTTGGGCGTGATGCCTGTGTTGGTCTAGGCCATACGCACGGTGACCTAGGGTAATCACCGGCTCGCCCTTCACGAACATCGATGGCAAGCCTGTCGCACGTGTCCGCGACAAAGCCACCTGCCCCACGCACAAGGGCACGTTTTCGAAGGCATCGGCTAACAATGAGTTGCAGGCCGCCGTGCAGGCGGCCGTGCTAAGAAGACCCTTGCGGACCGGGTTGAGCCGGAATGAACTGGCACGCTCCGAAGATGACGCGGAAATCTATCGGCTGTACCGGGTGGTCGGCTTCCGCGATGGGCCGCGGATACTCGATGTCCCGGGTGCTATCGCGGCGTCTTGTGACCTCGAGACGGCGACATATGTCGCTCGGCTGCGATCCCAAAGCCAGGCCTAGGCACAGGGGAGCAAGACTGCTCCGCAAGGATCAGCAACCGGTGACCCCCACCCCGTTATGACCCAGCGGCATCAGCGTTGTCGCCGGCGATGTGGGTCACCGGCCTATCGAGGCAGTCACCGACCGGGTCGAGGCCGGTCGCTGACCGGGTATGGGGCAGTCACTGACCGGGTACGAGGCAGTCACCGACCGGGTTGGAGGCAGTCGCCGACTGGGTATGAGCCACTCGCTGACTGGGTATGAGGCAGTCGCTGACTGGGTATGAGGCAGTCACCGACCGGGTAGGGGGCAGTCACCGACCGGGTACGAGGCAGTCACCGACAGGGTACGAGGCAGTCGCTGACCGGGTATGAGGCAGTCGCCGACCGGGCGCGAGGCAGTCGCTGCCCCCATTGCCACCCTCCCCGCCCCAAAAACAAAGCCGCCCGAAGGCGGCTTTGGGGTCCAGCCGGGCGACCTCAGCCCGCCGGGGCCGGCTCGGGCGCCAGCGACGGGCGGCGGCGGGTGTGGAACTGCGCGCCGATGTCACGGCGCATGTCGTCCAGCCCCTTGTCCGCGCTGCCGGCCAGCTTGAGCTGCTGGTAGCCGTCGTAGGCGAAGTCCATGACGTCGTGGCCCAGCAGCGCCACCGTGTCCTCCAGCTCGGCGTGCAGCAGGCGCACCGCCTCCAGCAGCGGACGCAGCGCGTCGAACGCCTCCAGGTCCGCCTGCGCGCCGGCCACGTCCAGATTGGCCGGCACGATGTGCGGGTGCGTCTGCAGCGCCCGCAGGATGCCGCGGGCGAAGACCTCGTTCTTGGCGCCAAACCCATGCAGCTCGCGAAGCTCGCCCGGCTGCAGCTTGGCCAGCGCCGGCAGCGCCGACTTGACCTGCGCCATGGCCGTGGCGGCCGCCTGGCGCTGTTCCGGGGTAATGACCAGCGTGATGCGATTGACTGACACAACAACCTCCAATGTTTTCCATGTGTGAGTGCACCGGCAGTGCCGGATGCGTCCATGCTCCGCCGCGGTCCGTGTGGCGTGTGGGTGATCGCTACGGGGCGATCGGAGCGGGT
>CBFGOS010000219.1:0-4291 GCA_965650425.1 uncultured Lysobacter sp.
ATGGACTCCAACCACCCCGGCAATGGCATCGCATCGGGCGCGAGCACGGCCACGTCCAAGCCGTTGCAGGCGTCCAGCACTTGCGCCAGGTGCGCCACCTCGCCCACGCCACGCTGGCGGCGGGTGTAATCCGCCTTCAGCTGCGTGCGCGCCATCCAGCGCTCGATGATGGCGTAGCCGCGTGGGCCGGCGCAGGCGTCGTCGGCCAACCACACCCGCGTGCCCGCGGGCGTGCCGGCATCCAGTGCCGCGAGGCAGGCGTCGAGGGCGTCGTCGTCACTGCCCACGGGCAACACGACGATGGGCATGTCGCCCCGCGGCTCACCCATGCGCGACGCCTGTGTCGACCATCAGTACGCCCGCTTGGCCGGCATCGGCTTCAACGCGCGGAAACGCTGGCCGTATTCGTCGGTGAGGTCGCGCGCTTCCTGCGGGTTGCGGATGATCGTCGGCGTGAGCAACACCACGACTTCGCTGCGGTCGTTGGTGGTGGTACGACGTCCGAACAGCCCGCCCACGATCGGCAATCGGCTGAGGCCCGGCAGGCCACTGGACGTACGCGTCGTGCCGTCGCTGATCAAGCCGGCCAGCATCACCGTGTCGCCGCTCTGCACGGCGGCTTCGGTCTTCAGCTTGCGCGTGTTGACGGGCGGATTGCAGGCGCCGGTGAACTCGGAGTCCGGATCGGTGCAGCGCGGCGGCAGCGAACCGGCGGAGCTGACTTCCTGCACGATGTCGAGGAAGACCATGCCGTCGCGGGTCACGCGCGGCCGCACCTTCAGGATCACGCCCGTGTCCAGGTACTGCACCTGCCCGTAGGTCGTGCCGACACCGGTGCCGGGATTGACCGTGACCGACTCGATGGGAATACGCGTGCCGACGTTGAGTGTGGCTTCGCCGTTGTTCTTCACCAGCACCGACGGCGTCTGCAGCAGCTTGAGGTCGGTCACCGAATCCAGCGCACTGATCACCGCCGCGGCGTTCTTGCCGAGGAAGGTCCAGCCCACGCCGGCCGAGCCGACCGTCCCGGACACGTCGCCCCAGATGGTCCGGCCCAAGCCGCTGAGCGCATTGCCGGCGGAATCCTTCAGGCCCGACACCGCCTGCTCGAAGTACCAGTTGACGCCGTAGCTGAGATCGCCGGTGAGCGTGACCTCCACCACCTGCGCCTCGATCTGCACCTGCATCGGCATCACGTCCAGGCGCTCGATCACCTCGACGATGGAACGCCAGGCCGCCGCGTTGGCACGCACCAGCAGCGAGTTGGTCTCCTCCACCGCCGACACGCCTACCCGACTGCCTTCCACGTCGAGCGTAACCGCGCCGCTGCCGCCGCCGGTACGCGGGCTGAGCGCCATGCCTTCGCCGAGGCCAGTACCGGTACCGGTATCCGTCTGGGTGCCGTCGCCGCCCATCTGCGCAACGCTGCCGCTGCCACCATCCTTGAGTTCCACGG
The DNA here is from genome assembly GCA_965650425.1 of uncultured Lysobacter sp. GTDB lineage: Bacteria > Pseudomonadota > Gammaproteobacteria > Xanthomonadales > Xanthomonadaceae > Aerolutibacter. Next base: position 1,457 of record CBFGOS010000219.1, read on the forward strand.
ACTGTAGGCCAGGCATCAACGTGGGCGAGCCGCCATCGCCACTGCTGCCACCGCCGGCGCTGCCGAACACCTCGGCCAGGCGGGCAGCCAGATCCTTGGCCTTGATGTATTTCAGTTCGTAGGTGAACAGCTGCGACTCACCGCCCGCCCCATCGATACGCTCCAACCACATGCGGATGTCGTCCAGGTACGCGGCCTGTGGCGTGATCACCAGCACGGCATTCGCACCCTCCAGCGGCATGAAGCGGAACATGCCGGCCACCGGGGTCTTGCTCTGCTCGCCGAATACCTTTTCCAGGTCGGCGACCACCTTGGTGGCCTTGCCGGACTTCAACGGAAACACGCCCACCGACATGCCCGACAGCCAGTCGACGTCGAAAACCTCGATGGTGCGGAGGTAGTTTTCCAATTCTGCGCGGGTACCGCTGACCGTGATGACGTTGCGTGCGGAGTCCACGCCCACCACCGCGTTCTGGCGCGCGTACGGCTTGAGGATCTTCTCCATCTCGCTGGCAGACACGTAGCGCAGCGGCACCGTGCGCACCTCGAAGCCGCGCGCGGTGGCCGCCGAACCGGTGCGCGGGGCGACGTTGCCCGCCAGCGCCTGGTCGGCTGGCACGATGTTGTAGCGCCCGCCGCTGTAGACCATGCGGGCGTTGTTCCAGCCCAGCACCATCTCCAGCAGGTTCATCGCGTCGGCCGGACTCACCGGCTTGGGCGTGGCCAGCGTCACCGTGCCCTGCACGCCCGGCGCGATCACGTAGTTCTGGCCCAGCATGTCGCCGAGGATGGCCTTGACCACCGCATGCAGCGACTCGCCTTCGAAGTTGAACGTGGCCTGCCCGGTGCTGCCGCCAAAATTGGGCGGCGGTGCCGACGCGGCACTGCGGTTGATCACCTGGCCGGTGCCGCGGCGGATCTGTGGCTGCGGACCGGCATCGCTGGCGGGGAGTGGCTCGCTGCGGACGCCGCCGCCGACCGCGGCGGTGGAGCCCGCGGCGGTCGCGCGCTGCAACGCGGCGGGATCGGCGTCACGGCCCACGTTGGCCTGGGGCACCGTCGTGCACGACATGGCGAACGCCACGCTGCAGCCGAGCCACAACGCCCGCTTCAGTGGCGAGCTGGTGGCCGGATGGGCGACCGCTTGGGCTGGGCCGGTGCGCACGCGCTTGGGGTTGGAAGAAGTCATGGCTTGCACTCTGGGGTTACTTGGCCGGCGGTGGCGTCTGGGCGGCCTCGCGACGCAGCTGTTCGCGGCGGGCCTGGATGCGTTTGCGGATGGCCTCCATCTGGGCCTCCGGCGTGCTCGGGGTCTGGGGGCTGGTCGTGGCGGGAGCGGGAGCGGGAGCCGGAGCCGGCGAAGGGGACGCGGTGCCCGAACCGGGCTCCACCACGGCCGGGCCTTGCGGTCCGGGACGCTCGATCGCGTCGCCCGCGCCTGTGGACGGCGGCGCCGTCCCGCCTGGCTGGGGCGTTGCCGTCGCGGTCGCGGTAGGCCGTTGACCGCCGGTGCCGTCATAGACCCGCAGTTCCAACGTCTTCTGCCCTTCCGGGCCCTCGAAGACCGCGCTGCGCGCATTGAGCGCCGCAAGCCGCCAGGCGGGCTGGGGCTCGGGCGCCTCGCCCAGCTTCACCCGCAGCGACTGGCTGCCGTCGGGTGGCTGCAGGATGGCCATTTGCAGCCCCGGGGTGATCAACACGCTGGTCAGCACGTAGTCGAACGCCGTCGTGGCATTGGCCTCGCCTTCGCCCTGCAGGTAGAACGGCTTGGGCCGACGATCGGTGGTGAACAGCGGACGCTGCGCGATCTCGCCGTATTGGCCCAGCGGCCCGATCCGGCTGGCGACGGGAGCACGCAGTGCCGGCAACGGTTTGGCAAGGGCGGGATCTTCCGCCGGCGCCGGTAACGCCGAGCCCATCCCCGCCACCGCGAGCACCCACGCCACGACGCCCCACCCCGCCGCGCCAGCGAGCAGCCACGTCCATGGCCGGACGGTGTCAACGCGCACGCGGCACCTCCACGGAAGGCGGCAGGTAGCCGTACAGGTCGAAGGACACGTCCAGCCCACCCTCGCCCGTGTTGCGGACGCCGGGCGCGAAGTACATGCGCTGCGCAAGGACGTTGAGGTTGTCGACGAACAGCCTCGGTGCGCCGCTCTCCAATGAATGCAGCACCTGCGCCAACTCGGCGTTGCCGCAGCGCAGGCGCACCTGTACCACGACGCGGGTGAAGCGCTCCGATGCACGCTGCCCGGCCAACGGCGAACGGTTGGTGATGGCGCAACTGCGGTTGCCGGGACTGGCCTCGCCGACCACCTGCTCCAGGCGCTGGATCAGGCCCGCGGTCGCCAGCTCGGCGCTTCCTTCCGGCAGGAAGCCCGGGGTGGTGGCCTGGCGCTGGGTCGCTTCGGCCAGGCGACGCGCGACTTCGGGCGCCTGCTTCAGTTGGGCACGAATGCGCTGGTCGCGCTGCTGCAGCGCGTCGATGCGCTCGCCCAGTTGCAGCATCGGCGCCGTCCACCAGGGATGAACGAACACGGTATAGGCGAGCAGCAGCACCGCCAGCAGCAGGCCGAGCGCGAGCCAGCGGTCACGATCAGCGATTGGAACGGGCGTTGCCACGCGCGGCCTCCTTGCCAGGGGTTGATGGCCCGATGTCCGCGCCCAAGGTGAAGCGATCGCGCCCTGACGCCGAATCCGGCTGCAGTGCGCCGGTCAGCGCCGGCGAGCGCCACAAGGGCGAGCCCTGCAGACGCCCGATCAGCGCAGGCGCTTCGTTGCTGAGGCCGATCAGGGTCAGGCGATCTTCCTCGATGGCCAGTTTCTCAAGGTAGG
>CBFGOS010000220.1:0-4277 GCA_965650425.1 uncultured Lysobacter sp.
CATGGTGAAGGTCAGGTTGGTCGCCCCGGCCGGCACGTCCATCTTGTACTTCACGAAGGCGCCGGTCGCGGCCGAAAGGTTGGTCGCGGCGAAGCCCTTGGTCAGCACGCCGCCACCTCCCCCCCCGCCACCGCAACCCGTGGTGCAGGCCGAATCCACCGCCGCCTTGGCATTGACGATGCCGTTGCCAATCGAACGGTCAATGGTGGTCGGGAATGCGCGCAGGGTGCTCTTGAGCTTGCTCTCGACCTGGGCCGGGGTCAGCGTACCGCCGGCCTTGGCTTGCATCAGCGCTGCCACGCCGGCCACGTGCGGTGCCGCCATCGAGGTGCCGGACATGTTGCTGTAGCCCTCGGCCAAGGGCGTGGTCGTGCCGGTGTTGACAGTCGAGGCGATGTCGCTGCCCGGCGCGGCCACGTCGATCAGGCTGCCGTAGTTGGAGAAGCTGGAGCGGGCGCCGGTGCGCGTGGTCGAAGCCACCGCGATGACGTTGTTGCAGTTGCCGGGACGGAAGCCCGAGGTGTCGGCGTTGTCATTGCCCGCCGCCACCACCACAGTGGTACCGCGGCTGACAGCGCCGTCGATGGCCGACTGGTACGTGGTACCGCAGACGCCGCCGCCGCCCAGGCTCATGTTGATGACTTCGGCCGGGTTGGCGTTGGCCGGGACACCCGCGACGCTGCCGCCCGAGGCCCAGATGATGGCGTCGGCGATGTCGGACAGCGAGCCGCCGCATTTGCCCAGCACGCGCACCGGGACGACCTTGGCGCCGTAGGCAACGCCCGCCACGCCCTTGGCGTTGTTGGTCACGGCGGCGACGGTGCCGGTGACGTGCGTGCCGTGCCAGCTGGAGTCGGATGAGTAGTTCACACCGCACTCACCCGCCGCGAACCAGTCGCCCTGGTCAGCCGGGTTGCTGTCGCGGCCGTTGCCGTCACGAGCGGCGGTCACGCTGCTGATGAAGTCGTAGCCCGGCAGGATGTTGGCGTTCAAGTCGCTGTGGCTGGTGATGCCGGTGTCGATGACCGCGACTACCACGCCGTTGCCGTTGGTCGCGTCCCAGGCCTGGTCAGCCTTGATGCCGCCGGTCGCCTCGAAGTAGTGCCACTGGTTGCTGGTGTAGTAGGTGTCGTTCGGCGTCAGCGTCGCCTTGAGGATGGCGTCGACCTCCACGTATTCCACGTTCGGGTCGGCCGCGATCTGGCGCATCAGGCTTTCGGCCTCGACGCGGTCCAGCTTGCGGTCGGCCACGATCACGTCGGCCCCGATCGCGAGGCGGCGCTTGTGGGCCAGGCCCAGGGCCTTGCCGCCCACACCGGCGGCCGCCGCGCGCCCGAAGGCTGCCTTGGCCCGGTTGACGTCGGCGCGCTCCGCGCTGCCGGACTTGTAGCGGACGATGAACTGGTCGGTATTGCCATCCGCCAGGCCCGCAAGATTGACCTGGCCGGCAAAGGCGGCCGGAGCGGCCAGGGCGAGGAGGGTCGCCGCGGCGAGGGCGGAACGGCGTGCTGAGAAGTGCTTGGAGTCCACTGCTGAAAAGTCCTCTGTAGGTTCTTGGGTTGCAGGCATGGCAAGCCTGGTGCTCGTACTTCCGATGTACACACGACAGTGGGGGCGTCGCGCGGTCCGGTACCCGTGGGTGAGGCCATCCGGGCCAGGACCGTCGGGCTATCCGCCGGGGTGGTTTGGCGGACAGCTCATTCGTAGGGCAATGCGAGAGGCCCGGACCTCTTGGAAAGGATCAAATTCTTCTCAGTAGCGGATATTTATGTGATTCACGTCACATTTGATCCTTCAAATCGGCCGCCAAATACGCACCCGTACGCCCGTGCCCCGTGCGAATATCCGGTTGCAAGGAAATGAGATCGGGCTCGCCGAACGAGCGCCGCCAAGGATGGGCTGGGCGTTCGCAGGCGTTGCCCGTGACGCTGACATGGACTGGTTGCAGCACGTGTGCTCGGGGCACTGCAGTGACGGAATCAATACGCCAGACGTGGCCGGCGAATGCCTGGCTGCTTCAGATCGACGACCTGCGCGTGGATACGCGCTACCGCCGCGTGGTCCGACCGGACCAGACGGTCGAGCTGCCGCAGCGCACGTTCGACCTGCTGATGTTGTTCCTGCGCGAACCACACGCGCTGCATGCGCGCGCGGACCTGTTCCAGCGGGTCTGGCCCGGGGTGATTGTCGAGGATGCCAATCTTTCCCAGACCGTTTGGGTGCTGCGCAAGGCCCTCGGGCCGGAGCGCAAGGACTGGATCCGCACGGTTGCAAAGGGCGGCTACGTGTTTGAGCCCCCCTCGGCGATCACGGTTGTCGAGGAGGCCATTGCCACCGCCCCGGCCAGAACGGCACAACCGGACCCGAACCCTACGCCACAGGACCGCGGGTCGACCGTGCCCCCGTCCGCCGCCCCCCTGGCGTCGCACGAACTGCCCTCGGCGCCCAAGCGGGAAGGCACTGCACGGGTAGAGGCAGGCTCGGACATTGGCCGCGACGCGCCGCGCACGCCCCCCTCCCCAACCACCCGCCGCAGGTGGCTGGCGGCAGCGGGGTTGTGCCTGGTCGCCCTGGCCGCCGCGGCCAGCTGGTTCGGCAACCAGCCGCGCCCGCGCGCGCATGCCCCCACCAACGTGCTGTTGGTCGAGGTCCAGGCCCCTGATACCCACGGCCAGGACGGCGGTTGGCGCACGACCGTGTTGCACGCGTGGTTGGACTGGAAGCTCCGCTCGCTGCCCACTGTGAACGTGCTCCGTGAGGAGAACCTGGCGGCGGAAGCATCCCCGGCACGGCCCAGGGTGATGTTGCTGTCCACCGGAGCCTCTCCCGAGCGGCCGGGCGACATCTACGTCCGGGCCAGCTTTGACGGATTGGTCGGAAGCGAGAGCGTCCAGTTGAAGGGCCCGGCCAGCGAACTGCCCAGGTTGGTGGATGAGGTTTCCATCCAGGTGATGCGTCGGCTCTTGCCGGGACGGGCGGATGACGCCTGGCCACCCCTTGAGCTGGACCTGGCATCGGCGCGGCGCTTCGCGGACACCTTCAAGGCCATGGAGCGACGCGACTGGGCGACGGCGCAAACGGCCGCACAGGAGGTGATCCAACGGTCGCCGCGGTTTGCCGTGGCCCGGCTGCAACTGGCCATCGCCTTGGGCCGCCTCGGACAGGCGGGCCTGGCCATCGAGCAGTTCGCCAGCGCCCGCGCCACCCTCAGGCCGCTGCCTGCCGATGCGGTCAAGGTCATCGACGCCCTGCAACTGGCCGCTGACCCGCGCCGTGTGCTGGAGGCTGCCGACGCCACGGGCGAATTGGCCAAGGCCTACCCCGAACGCCGGGGGTTCCTGCTGGACCAGGCAAAGCTGCTGGCTCGCGCCGGCCAGATCGACCAGGCGCGCGCCATCCTCATGCAGCCGGAGTGGCCGCGACAGGCCCTCGGGCTACGCATCCCGCAACTGTTGGCGCTTGCCGACCTGCACCTGCAACTGGGCGACCCGCAACAAGCCCGCGTGCATGCCGCCCTGGCGCAGAAGCTCGCCACCAGCGCTGGCAAGGGGTGGCAGATCGAGCACGCAACGGCCCTCACCATCGAAGCTGAGGCGAATGTCGTCCAGTACGAAGGCAAGGCCGACCTGAGCCTGTACGAGCGCGCGGCCCGCGAGTTCGAGGGCGCCGGCGATGAGATCGACGCCCTGTACGCGCGGTTCCTGGCTGAATCGGCGCGACCGCCTGGAACCGCCGGCGCCCGCGACAAGCTGGAGGACCTGCTGCAGCGCGCGCGAGGGGGGGGTTATCGCAGGCTGGAAATCGACACCCTGCGTCGCGCGGCCTTCCAACATTACATCGCGGGCAACATGCCCGAGTACCGTTCCCGGCTGTCGCAGGCGCTCACCGTGGCCAATGCCGCCGGTGACAGCATTGCCCAGCAACATCTGGACCTGGACCTGTTGAACGAGGACATGGCCCAAGGCGACTTCGCCAGTGCCGAGCAACGCCTGCAACGCCTGCGCCGCGCCGGACTGCAGGGCGACCGCGCGTTCTGGGTGGCGCAGTTCGGGGCCCAACTCGAATTCCTTCGCGGCAACTACGATGCCGCCCTTGCCACCCTGGATCGCGCGGTGGCGGACCTCCGCGCCGGTAACGCCCCGCTGCCGCCCATCTCGCAGGCCCGGGTCGCATGCGGCAAGGCGGAACTGATGCTGGCCCAGGGACAAGTGGCCCGCTCACGTGAGCTGTATGCCGAGTGCGGCAAGGTGGACCACGGCATGACCCGCCTCTTGGCG
>CBFGOS010000221.1:0-4262 GCA_965650425.1 uncultured Lysobacter sp.
GCGCGCGCCACGGCCGCGGTGTCCCCGCGCCAGATCGCACCGACCACCGCCTGCTCGGCCGCCGTTGCGGCAGGCAAGCCCAGGGCGAAGCCGCGCTCCTTGGCGCGGTCCAATGCGGGCCGCACGGCGTTGGCCTGCGGCAAGCCGGCCAGGCGCGGGCCGGAGCCATCGTCAATCGCGAGCCACAGCACGGGCTTGGGGCGGGGCAGCGGCCAGAGGGGCAGGCCGACGGTGGCCGCCAGTTCTTCCACTGCCTCCTGGTCGAATCGCACGACCAGCACCGTGCCAAAGGTCGGCGCGCCACGCGCGGACACGCCCTCGTCCTGGCGGTAGTCGTAGCCCTCGACCATCTCCCTGGCCCGGCCCAGCTCCTGGCGCATGCCTGGACGCGAGGCGACCGCGTTGTCACCCGACAGGCGCGCCAGCACCTGTACCAGCGCGCGCACGAAGGCATTGTTGCGTTCCGGCTCGCCCTGGCCATTGACCTTGACCTCAGCGGCGTAGGGCCCTTGGGCCTTGGCGCGGTCGCCTTCCACGCGCTGCGCGGCGGCGCCGAAGGCCACCGACAGCAGCGCGACGGCCCAAAACAGTCGGATTGCGCGGAGCATCGCCTTCCCTAGATGGCTGGAATTCTCTGGAAATGGTGCCCCAGCCCGGGTGATCCGTCCATTGATGCCGGTCGCGGACCGTTCCACCGGGCCAACGGGACACCGGCAGACTGCTAAAATGCGCGACTCCCTACCGCCACCGCCGAGTCCGCCGTGACGAGCCCCACCCCGCTTACCTACCGTGACGCTGGCGTCGACATCGACGCGGGCAACGAAGTCGTCGAACGCATCAAGCCGCTGGTCAAGCGCACCATGCGCCCCGAAGTGCTGGGCGGCGTCGGCCTGTTTGGCGGCCTGTTCGACGTGAGCGGCAAGTACCGCGAGCCGGTGCTGGTCTCCGGCACCGACGGCGTGGGCACCAAGCTGATCCTGGCCAAGCAGCTCAACCGCCACGACACCATCGGCATCGACCTGGTGGCCATGTGCGTCAACGACGTGCTGGTGCAGGGCGCCGAGCCGCTGTTCTTCCTCGACTATTTCGCCACCGGCAAGCTCGACGTGGCCACGACCGTCGACGTGGTCGGCGGCATCGCCAAGGGTTGCGAGATCGCTGGCTGCGCGCTGATCGGCGGCGAGACCGCCGAGATGCCGGACATGTACCCGCCGGGCGAGTACGACCTGGCCGGCTTCACCGTCGGCGCGGTGGAGAAGTCCAAGCTGATCGACAGCAGCAAGGTGCGCGAAGGCGACGTACTGATCGGCATCGCCTCCAGTGGCCCGCACTCCAACGGCTATTCGCTGATCCGCAAGATCCTGGCACGCGCCGGCAACCCCCTCGAACTTGACGTGGGTGGCGTGAAGCTGGGCGACGCGCTGATGGAGCCCACCCGCATCTACGTCAAGCCGGTGCTGGAACTGCTGGCCCGCCACGACATCCATGCCATGGCCCACGTCACGGGCGGCGCGCTGGTGGAGAAGATCATCCGCGTGGTGCCGCCGCAGTTCGGCCTGGAGATCGACACGTCCGCATGGCCGCTGCCGCCCGTGTTCGATTGGCTGCAGCGCGAAGGCAACGTGCCGCGCGAGGAGATGTGGCGCACCTTCAACTGCGGCGTCGGCTTCGTGCTGATCGTCGCCCCGGGCGACGTGGCCGCAGTCAACGCCGACCTGGCCCGCCTCGGCCTCGCGCATTGGCAGATCGGCCAGGTCACAGCGGCGGGCACCGGCGAGCGCCTGCGCATCGGCTGAATCGATGGCCCGCAACCGTGTTTCGGTTGCGGGTAGAACGCCCTCGTCGCCCATACGCCCCCGACGTCCACGGAGTTGGATTGATGCCCGCCCTGCGACTGGCCGTGCTGGCCTCCGGCCGCGGCAGCAACCTGCGCGCGATCCTCGACGCGATCGCGCGCGGCGACCTCGATGCCGAGGTCGTGGGCGTGTTCTCCGACCGCGCCAAGGCCGCAGCCCTTGATCACGCCCGCGCCGCGGGTGTGGCGGCCACCGCGCTGTCCACCAAGGGTTACCCCAGCCGCGAGGCGTTCGATGAAGCGATGTTCAGCCTCGTCGACGCCGTTCATCCCGACCTCATCGTGTGTGCGGGATACATGCGGCTCATGAGTGCCGTCGCCGTCAACCCACGTCTGGGCCGGATGATCAACATCCATCCATCGCTCCTGCCCGCCTTCAAGGGCCTGCACACCCACCAGCAGGCCCTGGACGCGGGCGTGGAAGAGCATGGCGCCAGCGTGCATTTCGTCACCGCCGAGCTCGATGGCGGGCCCGTGATCGCGCAGGCCCGTGTCCCCGTGCTTCCGGGCGACGATGCCGGGCATCTGGCCGCGCGCGTGCTGGAGCGCGAACACCCGCTGCTGATCGCAACCTTGCGCGAACTGGCCACCGGCCGCATCCGCTTGACCACGCAGGGCGTGCAATATGACGGAGCCATGCTGGGCGCCCCCCTCCAACTGAACGACGACGGCCGCCTCGCCCCGCCATGACCCGGACACGACTGATCGCCGCCTTGGCTGCCTTGATCGTCCCGTGCTCCATCGTCATTGCGCAGACCAACGCAGCCCCGACGCCCGAACCCGCCACAACAACCGGCGCGCCATCGGCTCTCGCGCCGTTCATCGCCCAATACAAGGTCTACAAGGGCAACAGCGAGCTGGGTGAAGCCACCCTCCAACTGGTGCGGCAGCCCGGCAACCGTTGGCGCGTGGACCTCTTGATGCGCGGCGGTGGCGTCTTCAGGATTGCCGGCGTGCACGCCGACCAGAGCACCGTCTTCGATGCCTCTCCCTCCGGCCAGACTTACCGCCCGCTGACTCAGGCTACGGTGCGCCGGGTCGCATTCACGCAGCGGAAGACCATCGGCCTCTACGATTGGAAATCACGCACCGCACGCTGGACGGGCGACGTGAAGGAGTCCCGCTCCCGTCCCGTGGCCCTGCAGCCGGGAGACATGAGCGGATTGTTGATCAACCTGGCGGTGATCCGCGATGCGACCCCCGGCAAGACGCTGCATTACCGCTTTGTCGACGATGGGCGCGTGCGTGACCACCATTACCAGGTCGCTCGCGACGTGGAGCCCATGGGCGCTGGCGACATGCGGTTCGACACGTTGCGGGTGAGCCGCTCCGGCAGCACCCGCGGCGACGAGACCCTGCTATGGGTGGCCAACGGCGTTCCGACGCCGATTCGCATCCTGCAGCGGGAAGATGGACAGGACAGTTACGACCTGCGCCTGGTGGAGTACAAGGGAAACTAGATGACCACGACGTTTGCCAATTCAAAGCTTTACCGGATGGCCTTAACGGGCATCGTGATGCTGGCCAGCGCGCCGGCCCTGGCCCTCGAGCCGTTCACGGCCGACTACCAGGCCAGCTACATGGGCATGCAGGCCAACGGCCGCATGACCTTGGCCGAAGCAGGCGGCGGCAAGTGGCGCTACAACCTGAGCATCCAGAACGCGTTGGCCAACCTCAGCCAGACCACGGTCTTCCAGGACGTGGGTGGGCAATGGCGCCCGCTGTCGGGGATCGACAGCAGCAAGGTACTGGTGAAGAGCTCGGTCAAGAACGCCGCCTACGACTGGTCACGTGGCGTCGCCACCTGGTCCGGCGACGTCAAGCCCGACCGCGCGGGCCCCGTGAAGCTGCAGGCCGGTGACATGGATGCCCTGCTGGTCAACCTTGCGCTGGTGCGTGACGTGCTGGCCGGCAAGCCGCTGGTCTACCGCCTCGTTGAGAACGGCAAGGTCAAGGTGATGAAGTACACCGTTGCCGGCAAGGAGCAGATCACCGTCGGCGGCAAGTCTCAGCAGGCCACCAAGGTGGTCAACACCAGCGGCGAACGCCAGACGATCGCCTGGGTGGTCGAAGGCATGCCGGTCCCCGCACGCATCCTGCAGCGCGAGAAGGGCGCCGATGCGATGGACCTGCGCGTCAACGCCATCCGTTGACGACAAGGAAACCTCCGTGGACAAAAAAAGAAGCCCCTGTTCGGGGCTTCTTTTTTTCATGGCCCGCCCGCGAAAGCGGCGATCACCCGATGCGACGGATACGCGCCCCGAGGCCCGACAGCTTCTCCTCGATGTTCTCGTAGCCACGGTCGAGGTGGTAGATGCGATCGATGGTGGTCTCGCCATCGGCCACCAGCCCGGCCAGGATCAGCGACGCCGAGGCGCGCAGGTCGGTGGCCATCACCGGCGCGCCG
>CBFGOS010000222.1:0-4247 GCA_965650425.1 uncultured Lysobacter sp.
CTGACACATAAGCGGGAGCGCCGGCCGGCGGCGTGCAGGCTACGCGCACGCGCGCCCTTCAGCCCTTGCGTGCGGAATCGTCGTCCGGCTCGTTCGTGGGTGCGGCCTGCGCCACTGGCAGGCTCCAGCCACGCCAGATCGCCATGAACCGCAGGCCAAAGGTCAGCAAGGCCCCGGTGAGCAACACGGGTACGGCCGGCCATTGCAGCCAGTGCCCCAGGACCACCACCGACGCCCCGACGATCGCGGCCACCGCGTACAGCTCCGAGTGCAGCACCACCGGCGTACGCGCGACCAGCATGTCGCGTGCGATACCACCGCCAATGCCCGACAGCGTGCCGAGCAACACCGCAGACACCGCGCCCAGGCCGTAAGCCAGCGCCTTTTCCGCTCCCAGCACGGCAAACAGCGCCAGGCCCGCGGCATCGAACATGCGCACCGGATTGCGCAGACGCTCGATCAGTCCGTGGCGGAAGAATGTGACCAGACCGGCAGCCGCGCAGACCGCCACGTAACGCCAATCGGCCAGTGCCGCCGGCGGATGCGCACCGATCAGCGCATCACGCACCAGGCCGCCGGACGTGGCCGCCGCGAAGGAAAGCACCATCACGCCGAACAGATCCAATCGGTGACGCACGCCGACGGTCGCGCCACTGAGCGCAAACACGAACGTGCCGAACAGATCGAGGGTCAGGATCAAGTCCATGTGTTTTGGGCGTTGCCTGTTGGCTCAGCAATGTCGGTCGATCATGCCAGCACTTCAGCACTGGATCACATCGAAAGCACGACGCGCCAAAAGGAAAAAGGCCAGCAAGTTGCCTTGCCAGCCTTCTTCTTTGTATGGCGCGCCCGGAAGGATTCGAACCTCCGACCCCCAAGTTCGTAGCCTGGTGCTCTATCCAGCTGAGCTACGGGCGCGTAGTTGAAAAAGTATGACGTGGATTCTCCGATCCGTCAACAATTTCGTTACCGCAATTTCCAGTTCGACAGTGCAATCCGAACCCTGGAAATACCGTCAAACATCGACGGCAAGGAACTGGCGGAGACTGAGGGATTCGAACCCTCGATAGAGCTTTTGACCCTATACTCCCTTAGCAGGGGAGCCCCTTCGGCCTCTCGGGCAAGTCTCCGCGACAAACACTGCCTCGCGGGGCGCAGAGCATAAACGCTCGGCCCGCACAGAGCAAACTTTTTCGTCAGCGCTGCTCGTCGCCGGCGCCCGCATTGCCCGCGTCGCTGCCCTGCTGGATACGCTGGTAGATCTCTTCGCGATGCACAGCGACGTCCTTCGGCGCGGTAATGCCGATGCGGACCTGGTTGCCCTTCACGCCCAGAACGGTCACGGTGACCGAGTCGCCAATCATCAGGGTTTCGCCGACGCGGCGCGTCAGGATAAGCATTTGTCTTTCTCCTAGGCCAGTTCCATTCCGGGGACCGGCGCGTTATGCCCCAACATCCGGGGCTTTCCAAATTCCGGGCAAGCCGTCGATTATCAATCGCCGGGGCCATGCGAACAAGCGGCCCGCCGCAACCCCGGTCAGTTCAACCGATCTTCCACCCAATTCGGCACGGCCGCCAAGGCCGTCACCAACGCCGGGACGTCATCGCCTCCGCCTTGGGCCATGTCCGGGCGTCCGCCACCCTTGCCATTGATCTGACTGGCCACGTGCGCCAGCAGTTCCCCGGCCTTGATGCGCCCAAGGGCCCCGCCTGCCACGCCAGCCACCAGCGCTGCCTTGCCGTCACTTGCACCTGCAAGGACGATTACGGCATCGCCCAGCTGTTGCTTGAGCCGATCCATCGCATCGCGCAATGCCTTCGCATCGAATCCCTCCAGTCGCGTGGCCACTACCCGGACTCCACGCACGTCCACGGCCGAACCGGCCAAGTCCGCGGTGGCACCCGACGCGGCCTTGGCCTTGAGTGCCTCCACTTCGCGCTCGAGCCTCTTCTGGCGGTCCAACAAAGCCTTGAGCTTGTCGGTGACGTCGGCTGCATTGCCCCCCAGCAGGCGCGCTGCGTCATCCAGGCGCTGCTCCTCGGTGGCGATGTAGTCCAGCGCCCCCTGCCCGGTCAGCGCCTCGATGCGACGCACGCCGGCGGAAACACCGCCTTCGGACACGATCTTGAAGACGCCAATGTCGCCGGTGCGTGAAACGTGCGTGCCGCCGCACAGCTCGGTCGACGTGTCGCCCATGCGCAGCACGCGCACTTCATCGCCGTACTTCTCGCCGAACAGCGCCATCGCACCGAAATCGAGTGCCTCCTGCATGCCCATGTGGCGCACTTCGGCCTCATGGTTGCGACGGATTTCGGCATTGACGCGGCGCTCGATCTCGGCGAGTTCCGCGGCCGTCACCGGTTGGAAGTGCGCGAAGTCGAAGCGCAGGCGCTCGGGCGCAACCAGCGAACCCTTCTGCGTGACGTGGGTGCCCAGCACGCTGCGCAGCGCGGAATGCAGCAGGTGCGTGGCGGAATGGTTGAGAACGGTCGCGCCGCGGCGCTGTGCATCCACCGCGCCCATCACGCGATCGCCGCGCTTGAGGCTGCCGTTGAGCTGCTTGCCCACATGGCCGTGGAACTGGCCAGCGAACTTGAGTGTGTCGCGCACCTGGAAGCGGCTGCCCTTCTCATCCAGCTCGCCCGAGTCACCGACCTGGCCACCGCTCTCGGCGTAGAACGGGGTGCGGTCGAGGATGACCACCGCCTCGTCACCGGCTTCGATGGCGTCGACCGGACGGCCGTCCTTCAGCAGCGCGAGAACTTCCAGACCACCGTCAGTGAGCTTGTCGTAGCCAAGGAACTGGGTGGGGGCCAACTGCGCGGCCAATTCGGCCGGCATGGTGGTGGTGTTGCCGAACTTGCCGGCCGCACGTGCGGTTTCGCGCTGCTGCTCCATGGCGGACTCGAAGCCGGCCATGTCCACGGACAAGCCGCGCTCGCGGGCGATGTCCGCGGTCAGGTCCACCGGGAAGCCGTACGTGTCGTACAGGCGGAAGGCGTCGGCGCCGGCAATCACGGGCTCGCTGCCAGCGGGTTGCTCAGCCCGGGCGCGCTCGGCCACCTCGTCAAAGATGCGCATGCCCGAATCCAGCGTCTCGGCGAACCGCTCCTCCTCGGCCAGCAGCGCCTTCTCCACGAACTCCTGCTTGGCGGCCAGTTCGGGATAGGCGTCGCCCATCACCTCGACCAGCGGGGCAACCATGCGGCTGAAGAACGGGCCCTTCTGGCCCAGCATCCAGCCGTGGCGCAGGGCGCGGCGGATGATGCGGCGCAGGACGTAGCCGCGGCCTTCGTTGCTCGGCAGCACGCCGTCGACAATCAGGAACGCACAGGCGCGGATGTGGTCGGCGATCACGCGCAGCGACTTGTTCTGCAGGTCGGCGGTGCCGGTGAACTCGGCGGCCTTGCGAATCAGGTGCTGGAACAGGTCGATGTCGTAGTTGCCGTGAACGCCCTGCAGCACCGCGGCCAAGCGCTCCAGACCCATGCCGGTGTCGACGCACGGCGCCGGCAGCGGCACCAGGGTGCCGTCGGGCTGGCGGTCGAACTGCATGAAAACGTTATTCCAGATCTCGATGAAGCGGTCGCCGTCTTCATCCGGGCTGCCCGGCGGGCCGCCGGCGATGTGCTCGCCGTGGTCGTAGAAGATCTCGGTGCACGGGCCACACGGACCCGTGTCGGCCATCTGCCAGAAGTTGTCGGAGGCGTACGGCGCGCCCTTGTTGTCGCCGATGCGGATGATGCGGTCGACCGGCAGGCCGATCTTCTTGTGCCAGATGTCGAAGGCTTCGTCATCGGTGTGGTAGATCGTGACCAGCAGGCGCTCAGGAGCCAGGCCCCACACCTTGGTCAACAGTTCCCACGCCCACTCGATGGCCTCCACCTTGAAGTAGTCACCGAAAGACCAGTTGCCCAGCATTTCGAAGAAGGTGTGGTGCCGGGCGGTGTAGCCCACCTGGTCGAGGTCGTTGTGCTTGCCGCCTGCCCGCAGGCAGCGCTGGACATCGGCCGCACGCACGTAACCGGGCTTCTCGCTGCCCAGGAACACGTTCTTGAACTGGACCATGCCCGAGTTGGTGAACAGCAGGGTCGGGTCGTTGGCCGGAATCAGCGGCGCGGACGGCACGATGGTGTGGCCCTTGCTGCGGAAGAACTCGAGGAAGTCGCGGCGAATGTCGCTGGTGGTTTTCATGCCTGGCACGCAAAGTCGAATGCTGGGGCGGCACCGGGTCGGCCCGGGCCGA
>CBFGOS010000223.1:0-4242 GCA_965650425.1 uncultured Lysobacter sp.
GCCGTCAAGAACCGTGATTGCCGCATCAACGCGGCGATCGACGGCCAGTAACAGGCATCAGGCTCACCCCGTCGTCGGGGTGAGCCCCCCTCAAGTCGATTTCAACCAAGTCGGCTTGAGAGGGGCTCACCCCTATTCCCAACTCTGGAGACGACGACATGCTTGCCCTGATGACCGCTAATCCCGCAGCTCCCGAACTGTTCCTGGCGACCGGCGCCACCATCGCGGTGCCGACGGAAGTCATCGAACAGGCTGGCCCCGAACTGGAATTTGAGTACGCCGTTCGTTGGGCGTACAAGGCCGGTTTCCTTACTCGTGATCAGCAGCTCGACGCCCTGTCGTCGCTGTCCTGCAAAGCGATCGAGATGGGGGCGTAATGCGGAATCTGAACCTGGGTGCCATCGCACCCGGAGCCCGGCCCGGGGTGACTCGGCCGGGGTCGCGCGGGGCGTCTTCTGACGCAACGATCGCGGCGGCCATCCAACTACGGATGCCCTCCCAAGCGCTCTGCTGACAGGTCGCTTGGGAGGGTTGCCGTGCCACGGCACCTTCGTTGCTTCTTTACCGCGCCTATGGCGCATCGACCGGACGACTTCCGGACATTCTCATTCCCGCGCGGGACACGCATCCCGCAAGGGCTTCGTGTTTCGGCGGGCATGACCCTCCAAGCAACGAAGGAGAATCACCATGGCCCAGGCCATTCGCACCCGCAACATCGCTGAACGCCAGGCGCGCCGAAAGGCCCGCCCTGCCGCTATTCGCAAGGCCGTGGATGCTGTCCTCGGGGTCCTGCTGATGGCGGCGGTGCTGTCGTCGTTCTACCTGCTGCCGACCCTGGTCAAGCATCAGCCGACCTCCACGGTCCCGGCTGAAAGTCAGAAGTAAGGGGGTCGCATGTCCTTCGACTTCGTGTCCATCACGGTCGCGGGGACGGTCACCGGCAACGCGTCGGTCATCAACCAGGACGGCGTGCCGCACGTGTTGTTCCAGATGGAAACCAATGTCTGGAAGCGCGATACGCGGACCAAGATGTCCCACATGGTCATCTACCGACCGGTCTCGGATCGCCAGTTCAACTTCCTTCGGGAGGCACTGGCGACCGGGGTCAAGGTGCTGGCGTCCGGTGGCATGGAGGCCGTGGTCATGCAGCCGGGGCAACCCAGCAATGCACTGATCATTGCCGAGACCGTCCAGGTCGACGCCTCAGCCAGGGACAATCGCCGAGCGGGGGAATCCGCCTCGGCTCGCCCCCTGGTGTCAGCGCCATCACCTGAACGCTCGTTGCCTCCGGTGGAGCGTGTACCTGTGCAGCACGCGCAGGTGCCTGTGCCACGCAACGACTACGCCCCTGCTGACTTCGGCGGCAATGCCGCCTTGGATTTCGGCGAGCGTCCGACTCCGACCCCGAGCCGTGAACGGTACCGTGCAGCCCCTGCGGTTGTGCCCCGTCCCGGCCCGACCCTCGACTTCTAACCACACACACCACCCGCCTGGGGCGACCTACCCCAGACGGGGTAGGCGCATCCGGCTCTCCTTGGAGAACAACGATGCAGATTCAGACTGGCCCCTTCGCGGGCGTTACGTTCCTGCAGGACCAGGCGTATGCCGTGGCGGGTGACCGCCCCGGTGATGCGCCACGTCTTGCAGTTCTGATGCCCGCGCTCACGCAGGCATTCCTCGATAAGTTCAATCCCGAGCAGGGGTGGGCGGTGCAGATCAAGGCCAACTGGCTGCAGGTGGACATGTTTCCCCTGGCGAAGGAAGGCGAGGTGGTCACCGCTGCTGTGCCATGCGTGCAGTTTGATGCGTGCCTGATGGATCCCACTGGCCGCGCCGTTTCGACGGCGTCGACCGTGTGGACCGTCAAGGAGCCCACCTCCTACGAGGCGGGCGAGACCAATGCACGCAAGCGCCTCTACGAGGCGTGCGGGTTGCAGACCCGGTTCCCGCTGCCCGAAGGCACAGTGCTTCCGGTGGCCGCCGTAGGCGGCGCACCCGTCGTCTCGCTGCGGCAGCAGGAAACGGCTGCCATGGAAGTGATTCCGCTCGATGATGAGTCCGCCCCCCTGGGGGGTGACCCGCAAACCGCGGAGGAGCCGGAGTCTGTCGAGGTGGATCCGGCGGTCAAGGAAGCAGCGGAGGCATCGGCCACCGCTGCCAACAAGACCGGCGGAGAGGCTGTGCAGGCCGTGACATCGGCCGAGTCCAGCCCGTCGCAGGATGGCGAGGCTGGGTCGGAGCCGCAGTCGAGCACGGTGGTTCCGCTGGCCCGTCGCGGCAAGCGCGAACGCCTGCCGGATGACGCGCCGGCGCCGCGGGCCCTCATCGACCAGGTCAATCGCCTGGCGCGCATGAAGGGTCGTGAGGTGCCGGAAGTGAAGACCAAGGGCGATGCTGTGGCCGCCCTGCAGCTATTGCAGGGGTGAGGCCATGGATACGCGACCCATGATCTACCTGAGTCCGTCCGGACTGGCCACCTACGAGAACTGCCCCCAGGCCTATTACCTGGAGCGGATCTTGCGGGTGAAAACGGTGCTGACCAGTGCCTCCATGGGCTTTGGCAGTGCGACCGGACGTGCCATCGAGTTGTTCCTGGTGGGGCAGCTGCGGGGCAAGGCAGTGGATCCGGTGCAGGTCTTCCGCGATGAGTGGAAGCGCTTCACCGATCGCCACGCGGTGCGCTACCCGAAAGGCTTTACGGCTGATTCGCTGGATGCCAGCGGTGCACGTCTCATGGAGCTGTTCCCGGAGTCGTGGAAGGCATCAGGCTTCACGCTGCTGCTGGACGCCAACGGTGAGCCGATGCTGGAGCGCAAGCTCCGGGTCAACATCGGCAACAACGTGGTATTGGTCACCAAGCTCGATCAGATGGTGATGTCGCCCGAAGGGGAGACCATCCTGCTCGACACCAAGGCAACCGCCGCCGAAAGCTCGGTGGAATTCGCCCTGATGTCGGACCAGCTCACGGCCTACAACCTGGCGGTCAATGCCCATGCCTCACGGCTGGGCATCCAACCGCCGGACAAGGTCGGGTACTGGGAGATGCTCCGCAGGTCCATCCCGAAGCAGCGGAACCGCGGCGAGGGGCCGGTTGTTCGACCGGCACTGGTCGTCCCGGCACGTACGCAGCGGCAGTTGGATCAGTTCGTCCACAAGGCACACCACGTGGCCGACCTGATCCGAGCAGCTCGCTTCGACCCGACGTCACGCATGGCCTGGAATAGTCCCTGCAGCAATTGCAGCCTGACCAAACTATGCGCCCGCGGCGAGACCGATGGGCTGGTTTTCGCCAGTCCTGAAGCAAAACAGTCGGCGCTGGCACTGGCCGCCTGAGGTCCATGGCGCCCCCTTCCCCGGGGGCGCCATGCGGCCAACCCCGCCTCACATCAGCGCAATTGGCCGTCCACACAGGACGCCCATACCGCCTAGACTGGGCTGGTAGCGATGGAGGGCACATGAAGTTAATGGTCGATACCGGGCGCTGGAGAGTCATCTCCGACGACGCCCAGGTGCATCTGGAGATTCGGCCGCGCCGTTCGCCGCTGGGCGACGCGACGCGGGTTTTCATCCGCGCCGAACCTATGCCGCTGCGTGTGTTTGAGCCCGAAAGCCTCGGGTCTCAGCGTGCGCCTGCAGCGGCATGGGTTTGGGACGGGACGGTGGAGCAGGCGAAGGCATTGACCTTGGACCTGCTTGACGCGTTGCGTACCCACTTCCAGAGCGAGCCTGCCGACACGGCCGCGGGACGATGGCGCAGTCAGGTGGTTTCCAGCCTGTTTCCCCCACGTCCTGATGACACCACCTCGGCGTCGCGCCGCGCGTAACGGTTTCACCTGGTGCCCTGCACCCCGACCTGGCCGGTTGCCAGACATACCACCCGGATGGGCCATGACGCCCATCAGGGGCGCTTCGTGGCCGTCCTCTTTCTGGAGACTCCACATGCGCACCAACGAACCACGGGGCACCCAACGGGTTCGCCCGATGTACGGTCACGGCATGGCAACGGTTCACAGCCGCCCCCGTGGCGATGACCTGTTCCTTGCCGCGTCCGAAGAGGACGCCCAGCGCCGATTCCACCTGCGCTGCACGGCGATCAAGCAATACCTCGATGGCAGTCGACCCTGCCCTGAGGTACTCGAAGCAGAACTCGACGGTGGCTCCCTCCTGGGGGCTGATGCGTTCGACGTTGCCCAGAGGGGCGACGGCATCTACCGTCGCGTCGCCTGACCAACACCACACGAC
>CBFGOS010000224.1:0-4213 GCA_965650425.1 uncultured Lysobacter sp.
CACCGCGCAGCGGTACAAGGCGCAGGCCGAGGGTGTCGAAGCGCGCGCGCAGGTCATCCGCGAGGCACTCGTCCGCGGGGGCGCCGCGACTGTGGCTTGACGCCGCGTTCGGTCCCGCCCGACGCGGGTTTCGGCGGATGCACGCGGCGGCACCCATCGGTGCGACTCGGTGGCATCGCGCCACGGAGCCGGCCCACCTGTCGTCATGCGACTCGGCGATACATGTTCCAGTGCCTGACATGACGATTGCCCGCACTCGAGGAGGACTCGACCCGTCGTGAAAACAGATCGCAGTCGTGATCTCGACATGCTGCTCGACTACCTCAAGCGCAGCCGAGGCCGTCGCCTTGCCTCGCTGGGCATCAGCGTGCAGAAGGGGCACGCCGCGGCCAACGTGTTGGGCACCGACTGCGTGGTGGTATCCAGCGCCATCAAGGCCGACAACCCCGAATTGATGGAAGCGCGCGCGCAGCGCATCCCGGTGGTGCCGCGCGCGGAGATGCTGGCCGAGTTGATGCGCTTCAAGCGCGGCATCGCGGTGGCCGGAACGCACGGCAAGACCACCACCACCTCGCTCACGGCGAGCGTGCTGGCCGAAGGCGGCATCGACCCCACCTTTGTCATCGGCGGCCAGTTGCTTGCCGCGGGTGCCAATGCGCGCCTGGGCAAGGGCGACTGGCTGGTGGCCGAGGCCGACGAGAGCGACGGCAGCTTCCTGCGCCTGAACCCGCAGATTGCGGTGGTCACCAACATCGATGCCGACCACCTGGAAAACTACGGCGGCGACTTCGCCAAGGTCCAGGCCGCGTTCGACGAATTCCTGCACCGCCTGCCGTTCTATGGCTTGGCCGTGCTGTGCATCGATGACCCCGAGGTGGCCGCGCTTGCCGCCAAGACGTTCCGCCACGTCATGACCTACGGCTTCGTCGAGCAGGCCGATGTGCGCGCGATCGACGTCGAGCAGGCCGGTCCCCACATGCGCTACACGCTGTGCCTGCCCGATGGCAGCCGCACGCCGGTGACGCTGGCACTGCCGGGACGTCACAACGTGCTCAACTCGCTGGCCGCCGCGGCCGTGGGCTGGCAGCTGGGTATCACCCCCGATGCCATTGCCCGCGCGCTGCAGGCGTTCGCCGGCATTGGCCGCCGCTTCAACCTGCTGGCCGAGCCGAGCACCGCCAAGGGCGCCAAGGTCACGCTGGTGGACGACTACGGCCACCACCCGAAGGAACTGGAGGCGGTGTTCGCCGCCGCGCGCGGCGGTTGGCCGGACAAGCGCCTGGTCGTGGCCTTCCAGCCGCACCGCTACAGCCGCACCCGCGACCTGTTCGATGACTTCGCCGCCGTGCTCTCGTCGGTCGATGCGCTGGTCCTGACCGAGGTCTACCCGGCGGGTGAGGCGCCCATCGCGGGCGCCGATGCGAAGTCGCTGGCCCGCGCGATCCGCGCCCGTGGCCGCATCGATCCGGTGGTCGTGAATAGCGCCGCCGAGCTGGCCCGGGTGCTCCCCGACATCCTCGCCGATGGCGACCTGCTGCTGATGATGGGCGCGGGCGACATCGGCCATGCCGCGCAACACATCGCCAAGTCCGGTTTCGCGGATGCGGCCCCGCAAGGAGAACCGAAGTGAACGTGCCGGCCCAGACCGTGCAATTCGTCGCCCCGCGCGCCACCGATCCGGCCGTGTTCGGCCGCGTCGCCGTGCTGATGGGTGGCACCAGTTCCGAGCGCGAGGTCTCGCTCGACTCCGGGCGCAACGTGCTGGACGCGCTGCGCGCCAAGGGCGTCGACGCGTTCGCCGTGGACGGCATCCCCGCGCTGGTGGATACGATCCGCGCCGGCAAGGTCGACCGCGTGTTCAACATCCTCCACGGCAACAAGGGTGGTGGTGAGGACGGCGTGCTGCAGGGCCTGCTGACTGCACTGGGCGTGCCGTTCACGGGTTCGGACGTGCTCGGTTCGGCGCTGGCGATGGACAAGATCCGCACCAAGCAGGTGTGGCTGAGCGTGGGTTTGCCGACGCCACGCTACGTGCGCCTGGCCAAGGGCGACGACGTGCATGCCGCTGCCCGCCAGATCGGCCTGCCGCTGATCATCAAGCCCTCGTGCGAAGGTTCCAGCGTGGGCGTCTCGCGCGTGCACGACGAAGCGGGCCTCGCCGATGCCGTCGCGCTCGCCGCGCGCTACCCGGGCGAGATGCTGATGGAACAGCTGGTGGTGGGCGACGAGCTGACCGTCGGCATCCTTGCCAACGGCGAAGAACATGCCGCGCTGCCGTCGATCCGCATCGTGCCCAAGGGCGAGTGGTACGACTACAACGCCAAGTACATCGCCGAGGACACCCAGTACCTGTGTCCCGGTCTTGAGGGCGACGCCGAAACCGAGATCCGCCGCATCGCGCTGGCCGCGTTCCTCGCCGCCGGCTGCACCGGCTGGGGCCGCGTGGACGTGATGCGCGACCGAGCCACCGGTCAGTTCTACCTGCTCGAAGTGAATACCGCGCCGGGCATGACGAGCCACTCGCTGGTGCCCAAGGCCGCGCGCCAGGTCGGCATCGGCTTCGAGGAGCTGTGCTGGCGCGTGCTGGAGTCGAGCCTGCCAGGAGGTGCGGCGGCGTGAACGCCCTGCTGCGACTCGTCGGTTGGCTGCTTGCGGTAGCACTGGTCGTGCTGCCGGTGGTGGCCGTGGTCAACGGCTGGGTCGGCGCGGGCCACTGGCCGCTGACCAAGCTGCGCGTGACCGGCGAGTTCGAGCGGGTGGATGGAACGCTGCTGCAGAAGACCCTGCTGCCCTACGCGGCACGCGGCTTTTTCGCGGTGGACCTGGAGGCCGCGCGCAACGCCGTGGCGCGCCTGCCCTGGGTGGAAACCGCCGATGTGCGCAAGCGCTGGCCGGACGTGCTGGAAGTGCGCGTGACCGAGCACCATCCGTTCGCCCGCTGGGGCGAGGATCGCCTGCTGTCGGAGGAAGGGCGGATCTTCCCCGCCAAGGGCGTGCAGGTACCCAAGGGCCTGCCGATGCTGGGTGGCCCTGAGTCGCGCGTGCCCGAAGTCGTCGCCCTCTACAACGAATCGCGCGAACTGTTCGCACCGATCGGGTTCAACGTCGAGGCGCTGCGCATCGATGCCCGCGGCAGCTGGAGCCTCGTCCTGCACAGCCGCGCCCGGACCCTGGATGTCGCCGCCAGCGGTGCCGAGGTCGTGGTCGGCCGCAGCGAAGCCCGCGCCCGCCTCAAGCGCTTCGTGCGGTTGATGCCGCAGTTGCTGGCGCAACAGGAGAAGGTCCTGACGCGCGCTGATCTCCGCTACACCAATGGTTTCGCCTTGTCCTGGGCGCCGGCGCCCAAGCCGGCCGCCGTGGACGCCCCCGTTTCCCCCACCGCGCCGGCGCAGCCGGACGGCAGCACCATGCAGCAAGGACAGACATGAATCGCAAGGGTGACAAATCCCTGATCGTCGGCCTGGACATCGGCACCTCCAAGGTGGTGGCCTTGGTCGGCGAGTATTCCCCGGGCAATCCCATCGAAGTGATCGGCATCGGCTCGCACGAGTCGCGCGGCATGCGCCGTGGCGTGGTCGTGGACATCGACTCCACCGTGCAGTCCATCCAGCGCGCCATCGAAGAGGCCGAGCTGATGGCCGGATGCGAGATCCGCTCGGTGTACGCATCCATCTCCGGCAGCCACATCCAGTGCCGCAATTCGCAGGGCGTCGCGCCGATCCGCGATGGTGAAGTCACCCTGGCCGACCTCGACCGCGTGCTCGAGGCGGCCAAGGCCGTCGCCATCCCCGCCGACCAGAAGATCCTGCATGCCATCCCGCGCGACTACGTCCTCGACGGCTCGCAGGAAGGCATCCGCAACCCGGTCGGCATGACCGGCGTGCGCCTGGAGGTGCACGCGCACCTGGTGGTGTGCGCGCAGTCGGCCGCGGCCAACATCAGCAAGTGCGTGCAGCGCTGCGGCCTGCAGGTGGACGACCTGATCTTCTCCTCGCTCGCCTCCAGCACCGCGGTGCTGACCGGCGACGAGCGCGAGCTGGGCGTGGTGCTGGTGGACATCGGCGCCGGCACCACCGACATCGCGGTGTTCGTGCAGGGCGCGATCTGCCACACCGCCAGCCTGCCGATCGCCGGCGACCACGTCACCAGCGACATCGCGCACATGCTGCGCACGCCCACGCCTGAAGCCGAGCAGATCAAGGTCCGCTACGCC
>CBFGOS010000225.1:0-4194 GCA_965650425.1 uncultured Lysobacter sp.
AGCGAGGTGGAACTGGCGCGTCTGCGCGACGGCGAGACGGTGGAGAACCTGACGCACCTGCCGGGTGACCTGACGCGCCATCAGGTGCGCATGATCGAAGGTGGCGAGCCGACCTTGGCCGCGGCGCCCGGCGGATGGGTCTTCGGCTTGCCGCGCGGCGAACTGGACCCCTATGTCGCCCGGCTGCCGTGCCGCGATGGGCTGGCGATGCGGCTCCCGGTGGATGGGGGGGGCGAGTTGGAAGTGGAGTTCGAGGTCGACGTCCGCGACAGCGTCCGCAGCCGAGGCACGGCCAAGCGCGGCACGCAATCCCCTCCGGCACCTGACCGGAACTCTGGTTGATCTGCGTCAAGAGGGTGTGAAGGCCGCACCTGAATTTGATTCCGATCAATCTTGGGTCGGGGGATAGGGAGCACGCTGGGGCCGTCGTGAAGACGCCGCGCTCCTTGGGTGGGCGGCGTCGGCACATCCGGCTTTCCCTACCGCAGGTACGTCCCATGAACGCCCGACTGGCAAACAGGCCACGCAGCGTCGGTTCCCTGATTCACGATTGGAAACCGGAGGACGCCGCGTTCTGGGCGCGGACCGGCAACCGCATCGCCAACCGCAACCTAGCCATCTCCATTCCCGCGCTGCTGCTGGCATTCGCGATCTGGATGATGTTCTCCGCGGTGACGGTCAGCCTGCCGCAGGTGGGCTTTACCTTCACCACCGACCAGTTGTTCTGGCTGGCGGCATTGCCGGGACTGTCCGGCGCCACGCTGCGCATCTTCTATTCGTTCGTGGTGCCGTTGTTCGGCGGGCGTCGCTGGACGGCCATCGCCACCGCGTCGCTGCTGATCCCCGCCGTATGGCTCGGGTTTGCGGTGCAGGATCCGACCACGCCGTACTGGCAGTTCGTGGCCATCGCGATCCTGTGCGGATTGGGCGGCGGCAATTTCGCCTCGTCGATGTCCAACATCTCCTTTTTCTATCCGAAGGCCAAGCAGGGCTTCGCGCTTGGCATGAATGCGGGCTTGGGCAATCTGGGCGTGTCAGTGACCCAGTTCGTGATTCCGCTGGTGATCACCTTCAGCCTGTTCGGCGCAGTGGCGGGTGCACCGCAGGTGGCGGCCGACGGCAAGCTGTTGTTCCTGCAGAACGCGGGCTTCGTGTGGGTGCCCTTCCTGGTGGTGTGCAGCGTCGCCGCCTGGTTCGGGATGAACGACCTGACCGCCGCGCGCTCGTCCTTCGCCGAGCAGGCGGTGATCTTCAAGCGCAAGCACAACTGGCTGATGTGCTGGCTGTACATCGGCACGTTCGGTTCGTTCATCGGCTTCTCGGCCGGCTTCCCGATGCTGATCAAGACGCAGTTCCCGGACGTCAACCCGATGACCTACGCGTTCCTTGGGCCGCTGGTGGGCGCGCTGATGCGCTCGGTCGGCGGCTGGCTGTCGGACAAGCTGGGCGGTGCGCTGCTGACCTTCTGGGTGTTTGCGCTGATGGTGCTGGGTGTGTTCGCGGTGCTGCACTTCCTGCCCAGTGGCGGCCAGGGCGGCAACTTCCACGGTTTCCTGGCCAGCTTCATGGCGTTGTTCGTGCTGACCGGCATCGGCAATGCGTCCACCTTCCGCATGATCCCGGTGATCTTCCGCACGCTGCATGAGCGCTGGTCTGCCAATGCCGACGCCGACGGCAAGGTGGCGGCCACGCGCCAGGCCGGCATCGAATCGGCGGCGGTCATCGGCTTCAGCTCGGCCATCGGCGCCTACGGCGGCTTCTTCATCCCCAAGAGCTACGGCTCGTCGATTGCGATGACCGGCGGACCGGAGATGGCGCTGTACGGCTTCATCGCCTTCTACCTCAGCTGTCTCGTGATCACCTGGTGGTGGTACTACCGCCGCGGCGCCGAGACGCCGTGCTGACAGCAGGAAAGGCAACCCGGGCCGGCGCTGCCGGCCCTTTCAACAGGATGCGTGACACCGCGATGCAATCGATTGCCAAGAGGGTCTTCCCATGAGTTATTTCCTTGACCGGCTGCAGTTCTTCAAGCGCAGCCCGGACACGTTCTCCGACGGCCACGGCGTCACCAAGACCGAAAGTCGGGAGTGGGAAAACAGCTACCGCGCCCGCTGGCAGTACGACAAGATCGTGCGCTCCACGCACGGCGTGAATTGCACCGGCTCGTGCAGTTGGAAGATCTACGTCAAGAACGGACTGGTCACCTGGGAGACCCAGCAGACCGACTACCCGCGAACGCGGCCCGACCTGCCCAACCATGAACCGCGAGGCTGCCCCCGCGGTGCCAGCTATTCCTGGTACCTCTACAGCGCCAACCGTCTGAAGTACCCGCTGGTGCGTGGTGCCCTGCTCCGGATGTGGCGCGAAGCGCGCAAGACCCAATCGCCGGTGGACGCATGGGCGAGCATCGTCAACGACCCGGTCAAGGCCAAGGACTACAAGTCCCGTCGCGGCATGGGCGGCTTCGCCCGCGTGCGGTGGGATGAAGCCAATGAAATGATCGCCGCGGCCAACCTGTACACGGTGAAGCAGTACGGCCCCGATCGCGTGGTTGGCTTCTCGCCGATTCCGGCGATGTCGATGGTGTCGTACGCCGCCGGTGCGCGTTACCTGTCGTTGCTGGGTGGCGCGTGCCTGTCGTTCTACGACTGGTACTGCGACCTGCCGCCGGCCTCGCCGCAGGTGTGGGGCGAGCAGACCGACGTCCCCGAATCCGCGGACTGGTACAACAGCCGCTACATCATCGCGTGGGGCTCCAACGTCCCGCAGACGCGCACGCCCGACGCGCATTTCTTCACCGAGGCGCGCTACAACGGCACCAAGACCGTGGCCATCACCCCGGATTACTCCGAGGTGGCCAAGCTCACCGACCACTGGCTGCACCCGAAGCAGGGCACCGACGCCGCATTGGCGTTCGCGATGGGTCACGTGATCCTGAAGGAATTCCACGTCGACAACCCGTCGCAGTACTTCACCGACTACTGCCGCCAGTACTCCGACATGCCGCTGCTGGTGCGGCTGGAGAAGCGCGAGGACGGACGCCTGGTGCCGGAGCGCTTCCTGCGCGCCAGCGACCTGGGCGGGCTCAATGAGACCAACAACCCCGAGTGGAAGACGTTGGCTTACGACGAGTCCACCGGCGAGATGGTCGTGCCCAACGGCTCGGTCGGCTTCCGCTGGGGCGAGAAGGGCAAGTGGAACATCGAGGAGAAGGAAAGCGCCGGCCGCGAAACCCGCCTGCGCCTGACCCTCAAGGAAGCCAACGACGGCATCGAGTCGGTGAGCTTCCCGTACTTTGGCGGCATCGAGCACGAGAAGTGGACCGCCTCCAAGTTTGACGAGGTGCTGGAACGCAACCTGCCCGTGCGCCGCATGACCCTCGCCGACGGCAAGGAATGGGCGGTAGCCACGGTCTATGACCTGCTGCTGGCGCAGTACGGCGTGGACCGAGGGTTCGGGGGCGGCAACGTAGCGAACAGCTTCGACGACAACGTGCCGGGCACACCGGCGTGGCAGGAGACGATCACCGGCGTACCGCGCCATGACGTGATCGAGATCGCCCGCGAGTTCGCGCGCACTGCCGACAAGACCCATGGTCGCAGCATGATCATCGTCGGCGCGGCGATGAACCACTGGTTCCACAACGACATGAACTACCGCGGCCTGATCAACATGCTGGTCATGTGCGGTTGCATCGGCCAGACCGGCGGCGGTTGGGCGCACTACGTGGGCCAGGAGAAGCTGCGTCCGCAGACCGGCTGGCAGCCGCTCGCGTTCGCGCTGGACTGGAATCGCCCGCCGCGTCACATGAACGGCACGTCGTTCTTCTACTTCAACTCGGACCAGTGGCGTTACGAGAAGCTGGACGTGAAGGAGATCCTGTCGCCGCTGGCAGACCCCGGCAAGTACAGCGGCAGTCTGGTCGACTTCAACCTGCGCGCGGTGCGCATGGGCTGGCTGCCCAGCGCGCCGCAGTTGGATCGCAACCCGATCCAGGTGGTGCGGGACGCCGAGAAGGCGGGCATGGCGCCTGCCGAATACGCTGTGGCGCAGATGAAGCAGGGCACGCTGGACTTCGCCTTCTCCGATCCGGACGCGCCGCAGAACTTCCCGCGCAACATGTTCATCTGGCGCTCCAACCTGTTGGGTTCGTCCGGCAAAGGTCACGAGTACATGCTGCGCCACCTGCTCGGC
>CBFGOS010000226.1:0-4193 GCA_965650425.1 uncultured Lysobacter sp.
TCCTTGACCTTGATATCGAGCACGGTGGTCAGGCCACCCAGGCCCTGCGCGCCGATGCCGAGCGCATTGACCTTGTCGTACAGCTCCAGGCGCAGCTCTTCGGCACGGTTGCTGGCACCGCGTGCCTGCAACTCGGTGATGTCGATCGGCTCCATGAGGGCTTCCTTGGCCAGCAGCATCGCCTTCTCGGCGGTGCCGCCGATGCCGATGCCCAGCATGCCCGGTGGGCACCAGCCGGCGCCCATGGTCGGCACGGTCTTGAGCACCCAATCGACGATGGAGTCGGACGGGTTGAGCATGGCGAACTTCGACTTCGCTTCCGAGCCGCCGCCCTTGGCCGCGACGATCACGTCCACGGTGTTGCCGGGCACGATCTTGACGTTGACCACGCCGGGCGTGTTGTCCTTGGTATTGGTGCGCTTGCCGGCCGGGTCCGCAAGCACGGAGGCGCGAAGCTTGTTGTCCGGATGGTTGTAGGCGCGGCGCACGCCTTCGTGGACCATGTCCTCGAGCGCCATGGTGGCGTCATCCCAGCGCACGTTCATGCCGACTTCGAGGAAGACGGTGACGATGCCGGTGTCCTGGCAGATCGGCCGATGACCTTCGGCGCACATGCGCGAGTTGATCAGGATCTGGGCGATGGCGTCCTTGGCCGCCGGCGACTCCTCGCGCTCATAGGCGGCGGCGAGGTTCTTGATGTAGTCGACGGGGTGGTAATAGCTGATGTACTGCAGCGCGTCGGCGACGGACTGAATCAGGTCTTCCTGCTTGATGGATACGGGCGGGAAGTCGGCGGGGTTGCGGGAAGCTTGGCTGGGAGCGGACACGGCGGGCTGTGGCTGGCAGTGGGGGCGTCATTTTAGCGCCCGGGAGGCCGTGGCCGCTCGCGGGGGCTGGAACGCTCCGGTGTGGAACGCCTGCTCGAACCCAGGCCACGTGGCCGGCAAGGCTGCCGTGCGCGGGCACTCGGCCCCACCCGCGACGCTCATGCCGCCGGCCATCAGGCCGGCGCGAGGCGGAGCTTTGCCGGCAATTCAGCCACCACACCCGCCACAGCACGTACTGCCCTCGCCGCTATGCGGCGGTGCCTTGGTGGCGAAATGGCCGGCGCGCTGGAGTGAATCCAACACCTGCTGTTCGGTGATCAGACCTTCCACGCGGACGCGCCGGTTGCCCAGTTGGACCGTGACCTGCGCCGCAGGGTGGTCGGCAAGAATGGCCTGGGTGACGGCGCCCGCGGTGGCGTCGTCTTTCAAAGTGACGATATCGAACAGCATCTTTCTTCTCCTGTGCGTTGCACGGCGCCAGGCCGGGCATTGCGGCATGCTGTCCCCCTTCCCGGCCCGTCGCCTTGACCGGGGTCAGGCCAAGCGCATCCGCAGCTAGCGTGGCGGTATGCTTCCGGTCCAATCCCTTACCGCAGTGGGCCGCCCCCCACGTTGCCAGGAGAGCCACATGCGCCTTGCCGCTTCGCGTTCCGCAACCTGCCTCGCCCTGCTGATGTCCGTCAGTGCCTGTGGCGCACGCCAGGATGCGTCTGCCCCTCGGGCTGCGCAGCCCGCGCCGGCCGCCCAGGCCGAATCCACGGTGCAGAGCACGGCGGGCGCCTATCGGTTGACCGAGGTGGCACGAGGGCTGGTCCACCCCTGGGCCGTGGCACCACTGCCTGAAGGTGGCTTCCTGGTTACCGAGCGGCCAGGTCACCTGCGCCGCGTGTCTGGTTCGGGTGCGGTGTCGGCGCCGATCAAGGGTGTGCCGGCGGTCTACGCGCAGGGCCAGGGCGGCCTGTTGGACGTCGTACTGGCGCCGGACTACGCCACGAGCCAGCGCATCTTTATCAGCTATGCAGAACCCGGCGAGAACGGCACGGCGGGCACGGCCGTGGCGACCGGCCTGCTACAGGGCGACACGCTGGCCGACGTGCGGGTGGTGTACCGGCAGGAGCCCAAGCTGGAGGGACCGAACCATTTTGGTTCGCGCATCGTCTTCGATGGCAAGGGCCACCTGTTCATCAGCCAGGGCGAGCGCAACGACCGCCCGACCGCGCAGAAGCTGGACATGCTCCAGGGCAAACTGGTGCGCCTGAACCTGGACGGCAGCATCCCTGCCGACAATCCGTTCGTGGGGCGCAAGGACGCCCGCCCGGAGATCTGGAGCTACGGCCATCGCAACATGCAGGGCATGGCCGTGGACCCGCGCACGGGCAAGGTATGGCAGAGCGAGCACGGCCCGCGCGGCGGTGACGAGATCAACCTGCCCGAGGCCGGCAAGAACTACGGCTGGCCGGTCATCACCCATGGCATCAACTACTCCGGCCTGCAGATTCCCGAAGCCGTGGGTACGTCGGCGCCCGGGATGGAGCAGCCGTATCACGTGTGGGAGAAGTCCCCGGCACTGTCGGGCATGGCCTTCCACGTGGGCCAACCCACCTCGAGGTGGAACAACAGCCTGTTCCTGGGGGCGCTGTCGGGGCGGGCATTGATCCGCCTCTCGCTGGACGGCGAGCGGATCACCGGCGAAGAGCGACTGCTTACGGAGCTTGAACAGCGCATCCGTGACGTGCGCGCCACCGCGGACGGCCAGTTGTACGTGTTGACCGACGAGGACGACGGCAGGCTGTTGCGCATCACGCCTCCGCCCGCGGCGAAGTCGCCCTGACCTGCCGTTGACGCCACTTGCTGCACGCTGGCGTCCGCAGGAGGTCGACTTGAGCAAAAGCGACGACAAAGTGGTACCCACGGCGGACTGGCGACGACGCGCCGGCGAGTTGCTGCGCGAGGGCTTCATTGCCGGCGACGACAGGCTGGATGCCGCCCGGCAGCGGCTTCGCGCACGGCTGGGGTTGGGATCGCCGCTGCACATTGCTGCGTACCGCGGGTACGGCGACGAGGCGTCGGTGCATGTCATGGGCCGGGTGCTGGCCGACACGCCGGGTGGCGGGCCGATGGAAGATGCCGGCTGGTGGGACAACCTGCTCGATACCTGGCGCCGCTTCGAGAGCGACGAAGTACCCGGGGCCGCCCTTCGGGTGCGTCTTGGCCCCAGCGAAGTGGCGGCTACGTCGGACCACGAGGGCTATTACGAAGCCACGCTGTCCGGCGTCGGCGCCCCGTCTGGCCTGTGGGACAACGCGACGGTCATGCTGGAAGGCGGCGCACTCGCCACGTCCCAGCCGGTGCTGCGCGTGTTGCCGCAGGCGCGCATCGGCATCATCTCCGACATCGACGATACGATCCTGCACAGCGGCATCACCAACTGGAAGGTGGCGGCGCAGCTCACGTTCCTGCACAACGCGCGCACGCGGAAGCCGCTCGCGGGCGTGGCGGCGCTGTACCACGCGCTCCAGCGCGGCGTGGGCGCAGCGGCACCCAATCCGCTGTTCTATGTGTCCAGCTCACCGTGGAACCTATACGACTTGCTGGAAGACTTCATGGAGCTCAACGGCATTCCGCCCGGGCCGATCTTCCTGCGCGACCTGGGCACCGATCCGGGCAAGTTCCTCAAGACGCCGGGGCACGGCCACAAACTGGAACGGGCACGCAGCCTGATCCAACGGTTCCCGCACCTGCGCTGGGTGCTGCTGGGGGATTCGGGGCAGGCCGATGCCGAACTGTATGCGGAGGCCGCGCTGGAGTTCGGCGACCGCATCGCGGCGATCTACATCCGTGACGTGGACCCGGACACCGATTCGCCGTTCGACACCGCCGTCGATGGCCACCTTGAGCGCATTGCCGGGACCCGCGTGCCCATGCTGCGTGTGGCCGACAGCACGGCGATCGCGCGCCACGCGACGGACCTGGGGCTGCTGACGGGCGAAGACGTTGCGGAGATCGACCGGGAGGTGCTGCGCGACAAGGCGCGTCCCAAGCAGGGTGAGGCCGCGCTCGCGGGCGCCATGGGAACCACACCCGCACCATCCGGGAGCGGAACGGCGCCCCCCGCCGGTTAACAGGCACGTCAACAGCTGGCGTAAAATGGGGGGTCATCCGCTGTCCCTCCCCTGCCCCCATGTCATCTGCTTTCGGCACCGAGACCGTGCTGGACGTCCGTCACTGGACGGACGCCTATTTCAGCTTCACCACCACCCGCGATGATGGGTTCCGTTTCGACAACGGACAGTTCGTCATGATCGGGTTGGAGGTGGAAGGCAAGCCGCTGATGCGCGCCTACTCGATCGCCAGCGCCAACTGGGA
>CBFGOS010000227.1:0-4172 GCA_965650425.1 uncultured Lysobacter sp.
GTAGTGCCTTGTTCGCCACCAGCCTGCACGTGGTGCAGCGCACCTGCCATGTCCGGCTGATCTCCGACAAGCTGGCCGCCTTCGTGTTCTGGGGCTGGCAGGCGATCATCGTGGCCGCGGCCATCACCCTGCCGCTGGGCATCACCCAGAGCAAGGAGTACGCCGAGCTCGAATGGCCGATCGACATCCTGATCACCATCGTCTGGGTTGCCTATGCGGTGCTGTTCTTCGGCACCATCGCCAAGCGCAAGGTCAAGCACATCTACGTCGCCAACTGGTTCTACGGCGCCTACATCATTGCCATCGCGCTGCTGCACATCGTCAACAACGCGGCACTGCCGGCCAGCCTGACCAAGTCGTACTCGGCCTACACCGGCGCCGTCGATGCCATGGCGCAGTGGTGGTACGGCCACAATGCGGTGGGCTTCTTCCTGACCGCGGGCTTCCTCGGGATGATGTACTACTACGTCCCGAAGCAGGTGCAGCGCCCGATCTACTCCTACCGCCTGTCCATCGTGCACTTCTGGGCGCTGATCGCCGTGTACATGTGGGCCGGCCCGCACCACCTGCAGTACACCGCGCTGCCGGACTGGGCGCAGTCGCTGGGCATGGTGTTCTCGCTGATCCTGCTGGCCCCGTCGTGGGGTGGCGCCATCAATGGCGTGATGACCCTGTCGGGCGTGTGGCACAAGCTGCGCACCGACCCGATCCTCAAGTTCCTGATCGTGGCCATCTCGTTCTACATGATCGCGACCTTCGAAGGCCCGATGATGTCGATCAAGACGGTCAACTCGCTCAGCCACTACACCGACTGGACCGTGGGCCACGTGCACGCCGGCGCCCTGGGCTGGGTGGCCATGATCTCCATCGGCTCCATCTACGCGCTGCTGCCGCGCATGCTGGGCCTGAAGGAGATGTTCTCCACCAAGCTGATCGACACCCACTTCTGGATCCACACCATCGGCGTGGTGTTCTACATCGCCTCGATGTGGATCGCGGGCGTCATGCAGGGCCTGATGTGGCGTGCCACCAATGACGACGGCACGCTGACCTACACCTTCGTGGAGGCACTCAACGCCACCTACCCGTACTACCTCGGCCGTCTGCTGGGTGGCCTGCTGGTGCTGTCGGGCATGCTCCTGATGGCCTGGAACGTGTGGAAGACCTATCAGCAGGTCAGCGAAGTTGCCCCGCAGCCGCTGCTCCCGCCCGACGCCGCCGACGCGCGCGCCTGAGCCCGAGGACCCGACATGAGCAACAACAACCCCAACGCACACGAGAAAGTCGAGAAGAACGTCGGCCTGATGGCGGTGCTGGTCGCGGTGGCCGTCTCCTTCGGCGGCCTCGCGGAAATCGTGCCGCTGATGTTCCAGGCCGAAACCATCCAGCCGCTGCCGGGCGTCAAGCCCTATCCGGCGCTGCAGCTGGCCGGACGCGACGTGTATGTCCGCGAGGGCTGCTACAACTGCCACTCGCAGATGGTCCGCACCCTGCGCTTCGAGACCGAACGCTACGGCCACTACTCGCTGGCGGGTGAGTCGGTCTACGACCGCCCGTTCCAGTGGGGCTCCAAGCGCACTGGCCCTGACCTGGCGCGCGTGGGCGGCCGATACTCCGACGACTGGCACCGCGTGCACCTGATCAACCCGCGCGACGTGGTGCCCGAGTCCAACATGCCCAGCTTCCCGTGGCTGGCCAAGAACCAGGTCGATGGCGCCCAGATCACCCAGCACATGCGCACCCTGCAGAAGCTGGGCGACCCGTACACCGACGCGGAGATCGCCAAGGCGGCCGCCGACGTGCAGGGCAAGACCGAACTCGATGCCGTGGTCGCCTACTTGCAGGGCCTCGGCAAGCACGCCCCGCGAGGAGGCTGACCATGGTGTCCGGCATCGTCACCGCCGTGCTGCTGCTGACCTTCATCGCCGGATGGGCGTGGGTCTGGAGCCCGCGGCGCAAGCGTGAATTCGACGAGGCAGCGCAGCTGCCGCTCAACGACAACGATCTGGAGAACAGCCGATGAGTACGGGCTGGTCGTGGTACATCATCGTCCTGGTGGCGATCAACATCATCGGCTACACGTGGCTGCTGTGGTGGACGGCCAAGCGCCGTCCCGGCGATCCCAAGCCGGAAGACACCAGCCACGTCTGGGACGGTGACATCACCGAATACAACAAGCCGCTGCCCAAGTGGTGGATCAACCTGTTCTACATCACCATCGTGTTCGCACTGGGCTACATGACCTGGTACGGCGGTTGGGGCAACTACATGGGCGTGGGCAAGTGGACGTCCAAGCAGGAACACGCGAAGGTCAAGGCGCGCGAGGACGCCAAGCTCGAGCAGACCTTTGCCCCCTACCAGGGGCAGCCCATCGACGTGCTGGCCAAGGATGCGAAGGCCGTGGCACTGGGGCGTTCCATCTTCGGCAACACCTGCTCCACCTGCCACGGCGCGGCGGCAACGGGTGCCATCGGCTACCCCAACCTGACCGACAAGGTGTGGCACTGGGGTGGCGCGCCGGAACAGGTGCTGGAAACCGTGCTCAATGGCCGCGAAGGCGTGATGCCCGAGTGGGGCAAGGTGCTGACCGGCATGGGCGGCGAGAACGCGGTGGACTACGTCGTCGCCTACGTGCGGACGCTGAGCGACCCGGGCGCCATGCAGAACGACTTCATGGCCGCGCGTGGCAAGACGCTGTATGAAGGCGTCTGCGTGGCCTGCCACGGGGTCGAGGGCAAGGGCAACCAGGCCATGGGCGCCCCGGACCTGACCGATGACTACTGGATGTATGGCGACAGCAAGGAAAGCCTGCGCCAGACCATCTCCGCCGGCCGCCATGGCATCATGCCTGCACACCGCGAACTGCTTGGCGAAACCCGTTCGCGCCTGGTGGCGGCGTACGTGTGGTCCCTGTCCAACACCGCCTCCGGAAGCGCGAACCCGCAATCCGGAAAAACGGCTCAATGACAGACTTCACCCAGCCCCGTTTCGACCACGAACCGCGGCCCATGGCCCAGAGGATCGGCGCGATCCTCTGGCCCAGCTTCTTCGCTGCCGGCGTGGCGACGATGGTGTTCTTCGCCTTCGTCGACCCGCTGGCGCTGCGCGACATGACGTTCCCGCACATCGAGATCAGCCGCGGTCTGGGATACAGCATCGGCTTCTTCATGTTCTGGCTGGCCACCGCGTCGGCCAGTTTCTTCACCTGGATCCTGCTGCGTCCGGCCAGCCGCTTCAACAAGCCGCTGCCCCCGGAATGACGGGAAGGCAATGAGCAAGAAAATCCCCCTCGACCTGCTCGACGACGGCGGCACCAGCGCCTATGTCAGCGAGCGGAAGATCTATCCGCGCGACGTCTCAGGACCGCTGAACCGCCTTCGGGTGGCGGCGGTCTTCTGGCTGCTGGGCATGTTCTACCTGTTCCCGTGGCTCAGCTGGGACGGCCGCCAGGCCGTGCTGTTCGACCTGCCCGCGCGCAAGTTCTACGTCTTCGGCCTGACGTTCTGGCCGCAGGACTTCCTGTTCCTGGCGATGCTGCTGATCATCGCGGCGATGGCGCTGTTCTTCTTCACCGCCCTCGCCGGCCGCCTGTTCTGCGGCTATGCCTGCCCGCAGACGGTGTGGACCGAAGTGTTCCTGTGGATGGAAAGCGCCATCGAGGGCGATCGCCACAAGCGCATGAAGCTCGACGCCGGCCCGTGGACCCGCGAGAAAGTGCTGCGCAAGGGCATCAAGCACCTGGTGTGGCTGCTTTTCGCGCTATGGACCGGCTTTACCTTCGTCGGCTTCTTCACCCCCATCAAGGACCTGGCCGCGCGTGCGCCCTTCGGCTGGGGCGGCTGGGAAACGTTCTGGGTGTTCTTCTACGCCCTGGCCACGTGGGGCAACGCCGGCTTCCTGCGCGAGCAGGTGTGCAAGTACATGTGCCCGTACGCGCGCTTCCAGAGCGCGATGTTCGACCGCAACACCCTGATCATCGCCTACGACCCGATGCGCGGCGAACCGCGCGGTCCGCGCAAGCGCGGCCTGGTCCCCAGCGTGCTGGAACGCGCCCGTGGCCTGCTGGACCAGCTCACCGCCTACGACTATGTCTTCCGGGCCAGCCGCCACCCCAGCGCGGCCGACCAGCAGGCGCAGGCCGCGCTTGCGCGGACCGCGCGGTTCGCCGCGCA
>CBFGOS010000228.1:0-4164 GCA_965650425.1 uncultured Lysobacter sp.
CGTCTGCTCCGAATGCGGTGCCGACCACACCAAGTGGCAGGGCCAGTGCGCCGAGTGCGGAGCGTGGAACACGCTGAGCGAGTTCGTGGTGCAACCGGCGGCGTCGGCCGCCAAGGGCGGCGTAGCGGCCTCCCGGCGCAGCAGTTGGGCGGGCAAGGCGGATGCGCCTGCCGTGACCCCGCTGAGGGACGTGCGCCACTCCGAGGACAACCGGGTCAGCACCGGCATCGGCGAACTGGATCGGGTATTGGGGGGCGGTCTGGTGCACGGCGCGGTGGTGCTGGTCGGCGGTGACCCGGGCATCGGCAAGTCCACGCTGCTGCTGCAGGCGGTGGTGAAGATGGCAGGCGAGCTGCCGGCGCTCTATGTCACCGGCGAGGAATCGCTTGCGCGGGTCGCCGGCCGCGGCGCGCGCCTAGGCCTGCCGCTGGACGGCGTGCATGCGCTGGCCGAGACCGGCATCGAGCGCATCCTCGAGCACGCGGCGGCGATGCAGCCGCGCCTGATCGTGGCCGACTCGGTGCAGACGCTCTGGACCGAGGAGTTGAGTGCCGCGCCGGGCTCGGTCAGCCAAGTGCGCGAGAGTGCGGCGCGGCTGGTGCGCTACGCCAAGGAGACCGGCACGTCGGTATTCCTGGTGGGCCACGTGACCAAGGAGGGCGGCATCGCCGGCCCGCGCGTGCTGGAACACATGGTGGATGCGGTGCTGTATTTCGAGGGTGAGAGTGGCAGCCGCTTCCGCGTGCTGCGCGCGTTCAAGAACCGCTTCGGCGCGGTCAACGAGTTGGGCGTGTTCGCGATGGGCGACAAAGGCCTGCGCGAGGTGCCCAATCCGTCGGCGATATTCCTGTCCGGCAGCGAGCGCCCGCAGCCGGGCAGCTGCGTGATGGTCACCCGCGAGGGCACCCGCCCGCTGCTGGTGGAGGTGCAGGCGCTGGTGGATGCCTCGCCGCTGTCCAACCCGCGCCGCGTGGCAGTGGGCATGGAGGGCAATCGCCTGGCGATGCTGCTGGCGGTGCTGCACCGCCACGGTGGCGTGGGCGTGGGCGACCAGGACGTGTTCGTGAACATCGTCGGCGGCATCCGCGTGCAGGAAACCGCGGCCGACCTGCCGGTGCTGCTGTCGGTTCTGTCGTCGCTGCGCGACCGGCCGTTGGCCGAGCGCACGATCGCCTTTGGCGAAGTGGGCCTGTCGGGCGAGATCCGGCCGGTGCCCAACGGCGAGGAGCGGTTGAAGGAGGCAGCGACGCACGGCTTCAAGCGCGCCATCGTGCCCAAGGCCAACGCGCCCAAGTCGGGACGGATTGGTGAGCTGGAAGTGGTCGCCGTCGAGCGGTTGGCCGAGGCGCTGGACGCCGCGCGGGACGGCTGACGGTCCCCCTCAGCGCCTGAGCACCAGCTCCAGCATGAATTTGCTGCCAAAGAACGCCAGTACCAGCAGCATCATCGCCGCCAGGGTCCAGCGAACGGCTACGGACCCGCGCCAGCCGTAGCGCCAGCGCCCGACCAGCAGCGCACCGAAAGTCAGCCACGACAGCACGCTGAGCACCGTCTTGTGCACCAGGTGTTGCGCCAGCAGGTCCTCGACAAACAGCACTCCGGTCAGCAGGGTGGCCGTGAGCAGCACGAAGCCCGCGCTGATGGTGCGGAACAGCAGGGTTTCCAACTCGACCAGCGGCGGCAGCGCGCGCAGCCAGCGGTGGAATTCGCGGCGGCGCAGAGCGCGCTCCTGCAGCCACAGCATGATGGCCAGCAGCGCGGCGACGGCCAGGGTGGCGTAGGCCAGCAGGGCCAGCCACGCGTGCAACTGCAGTCTCCAGTCCAGCGGCGCCCCCGCGTTCGCGCCGTGGCCCTTGGCCGCGCAGAGCAACAGCATCGTCGAAGCCAGGGGGTACACCACCACGCCCAGCGCGGCCATGCGTCCGCCGAGGCCGACCAGCGTGGTCAGCAGCGCCATGCCCAGACCCACCAGCGAGAGGGCCGCGAAGAAGTGCATGTCGGTCCCGCCGCTGTCCTGCCAGGCGTGCGCATGCACCAACCCGTGGGCGGCAAGCGCGACCACGGCCGGCCACGCCCAGAGTCGTGAGCGGGCGCGATCCCCTTGCAGGCTTGTGACGAGCAGGCCGGTGGCCAGCAGATAGAAGAGGGCGGAAACGAGAACGAGTGTCATCGGCGAAGTGTCGCATAGGCACGCGGAAGCCGGTGGGGCGGACGTCGCCACGGTGCGGCGTGGGGCGGTGCTATGCTCGACTGTACCTACCGTCTGAGGTACAGGCCATGCACGCATCCCATGCGACGCATTCGTCCGACCACGG
Organism: uncultured Lysobacter sp.; assembly: GCA_965650425.1. Taxonomy (GTDB): domain Bacteria; phylum Pseudomonadota; class Gammaproteobacteria; order Xanthomonadales; family Xanthomonadaceae; genus Aerolutibacter. Next base: position 2,316 of record CBFGOS010000228.1, read on the forward strand.
TTCGCTGTGGAAGGTGTTCTGGCTCTACGGCGTGATTCCCAGCAATCTGCTGTGGATCGCGGTGCTCTGGCTCATGAGCCGCGGCGGCATGCCCGGCGCCACCTTGGGCCTGCTGGTCTTCCTGCTGGTCTACACCGCCTGGATCGTGACGGCCGTGTGGCGTGCGGCGCCGCGTGCCCGTGATCCGCGCTACGGGGTATTGGCCCGCGCGCTGACCGTGGCCTGGGCGATCAACACCGTGTTGCTGGTGTTCTTCCTCGGGCTGCCGCTGCTGCGCTGAGCGTCAGCCGAACTGCAGGACGTCGCCGTTGCGGTCGAAGGCGGCGAAGTCCGACACGCGGCCGTTGTTGATCGCGTTGACCATGAAGCGCAAGGGTTGCGCCGCCTCGTCGGTGCTTGGGGCTATGCCCGCCCGTCCGGCGAGGCTGCCGACGAAGACGATGTCCCAGCTCTGTCCGGTCGTGGCCGACTCCGCGGCGAGTGCATCGAAACTGGCGATCTCGGCTGGGGCCTTGTCCACGCACAGGCTGGGGGAGATTGTCCCTCCCTCGCGCTGCTCATAGCGCTGGCGCTGGTCGTCGGTGGCGTGTTCGGGCAGGTCCACGCGCGCGAACACGAACAGCAGTCGCTGCGGTTCGGGTTGACGGCGGGCGGCGTCGAGGAGGTCCTGGAACGTGGCGAGGCTCATGGCGTGGCCTTTTTGGGGTGGCCTTCGTGGAAGTTGGCGCGACGCTAGCATGCCTGCCGGCCGACAGGCAGTGCGTCAGCCCCCGGGGCCCAGGTAACCCAACCTTGGCTTGACCGCAATCAAGCGCGCCCACGTTGTATGGGACTAAGCTAGTCATCAAGCGGGGGCTCGCCCCCGTGACTTCTCCAAGCCCGGCCGCCTGTGCCCCTGTGGGTATGGCAACCGGGCCGTGGTTTCCGCGCTTGCGCGGAGGCCACCGGGTCGGACTGGAAACGGTCCGATCTCCCTGTATCGGACTGGAGTGAAACATGCAGACCCTCGTTGACGGCTTCGGGCGGGCGTTCCCGTACCTGCGTCTTTCATTGACGGAGGCCTGCAACTACCGGTGCAGCTACTGCCTGCCCGACGGCTATCAGGCCGACGGGCGGCCCAAGTTCCTTGCGCTGGATGAGATCGAGCGCCTGGTGCGCGGCTTTGCCGCGCTGGGTATGAGCAAGCTCCGTCTGACCGGCGGCGAACCCAGCCTGCGCAAGGACCTGCCGTGCATCATCGCGGCGGTGTCGGCCGTGCCCGGCATCCGCAAGGTGGCGATCACCACCAACGGCTGCCTGCTGCCGCGCCACATTCGTACCTGGCGCGAGGCGGGGCTGACGGCGTTGAACGTCAGCCTGGACAGCCTGGACCCCGAGCGGTTCCACGCGATCACCGGTCACGACCGTTTCGCCGAAGTCACCGAAGGTGTGGAGATCGCGTTGGGGCTGGGCTTCGACTCGGTCAAGCTCAATGCGGTGCTGCTGCGCGGCCTCAACGACGACGAACTGCCGGCGTGGTGCGAGTACCTGCGCGAGCGCGACGTCGCCATTCGTTTCATCGAACTGATGCGGACGGGCGACAATGCAGCGTACTTCGAGCGGCACCATGTGCGCGCCGAGACGCTGGAGCAGCAACTGCTCGCGGCGGGGTGGTCGATGCGACCGCGCGCGCCGGACGCGGGACCTGCGCGTGAGTACGCGCACCCGGACTACCGCGGGCGCATTGGCGTCATTGCCCCGTATTCCAAGGATTTCTGTGCCGGCTGCAACCGGTTGCGCGTCACCGCGCGCGGCGAGCTGCGGCTGTGCCTGTTCGGCGATTTCGGCATCGCGCTGCGGCCCTTGCTGC
>CBFGOS010000229.1:0-4121 GCA_965650425.1 uncultured Lysobacter sp.
GGCGCGCGTCTCGCGCCGTGTGACGCTCCAGGTGTTCCGCCACCTGCACGCGCTCTCGTTGCGCTTCCACCTCTCGCGCCGCACGGGCGGCGTGGCCCGCGACGTGGAGCGCGGCGGCACCGGCATCACCGACCTGCTGGACTGGACCGTCTACACCATCCTGCCCACGCTGCTGGAAGTGGTGCTGGTGACCGTGCTGCTGACGGTGGCCTACGACGCCGGCTTCGCGGTGATCGTGTTGCTGACGCTGGCGGCGTATGCGGCCTTCACCTTCGCCGTTACCGACTGGCGCACGCGCTACTACCGCGCCTCGGTGGAAGCCGACACCCGCGCGAACGAACGCGCGGTGGATTCGCTGCTGAACTACGAGACGGTCAAGTACTTCGGCAACGAGGAGCACGAGGCGCGCCGCTACGACGCCAACCTGGTGCATCTGGAAGAGGCCCAGGTGATGGCGCGCAAGACGCTGGCCGTACTCAACCTGGGCCAGACCATGATCGTCGCCGTGGGCGTCAGCGCGATGATGTGGCGCGCGGCGGCGGGCGTGGTGGCCGGCACCATGACCGTCGGCGACCTGGTGGCGGTCAACGCGTTCCTGCTGCAGTTGTCGGCGCCGCTCAACCTGCTGGGCATGATGTACCGCGAGATCAAGCAGGCCTTCACCAACCTGGAGCGCCTGTTCGGGCTGCTCGACGAGCGCCAGGACGTGCAGGACCGCGAGGGCGCCACTCCGCTTCGCACGCACCGGCCGCGCGTGGCCTTCGATCGCGTCGGCTTCGGCTACGACCCGCGCCGGCAGATCCTGCGTGACGTCAGTTTCGAGATTCCGCCCGGTGGCACGGTGGCGGTGGTCGGCCACTCCGGTTCCGGCAAGTCGACGCTGGCGCGACTGCTGTACCGGTTCTATGACGTGGACAGTGGCGGCATCACCATCACCGACGACGCGGGCATGGCGCGCGACATCCGCGATTACACGCAGGGCAGCGTGCGCGGCGCGATCGGCATCGTGCCGCAGGACACGGTGCTGTTCAACGACACCATCTACTACAACATCTTGTACGGCCGCCCCGATGCCACCCGCGAGGAAGTGGAGCAGGTGGCCCGCGCGGCGCACATCCACGACCTGATCGTGTCGCTGCCGGATGGCTACGACACCGAGGTCGGCGAGCGCGGCCTCAAGTTGTCCGGCGGAGAAAAGCAGCGCGTGGCCATCGCGCGCGCGCTGCTGAAGAACCCCGCCGTGCTGATCTTCGACGAGGCCACGTCCGCACTCGACTCCAAGTCGGAGAAGGCGATCCAGGCCGAGCTCGACCGCATCGCGGTTGGCCGGACCACGCTGGTGATCGCCCATCGCCTGTCCACCGTGATGGATGCCGACGAAATCCTGGTCATGGATGGCGGTCGCGTCATCGAACGCGGCACGCACGCGCAGCTTCTTGCGCGAGGCGACCATTACGCACAGATGTGGCGGCTCCAGCAGGAGCAGGCGGCCGACCTGATCACCGAACCCGAACCCGAGCCAGCGCGATGACCGACACCCCGACGGTACGTATCGACTTTGTTTCCGACATTGCCTGCCCGTGGTGTGCGGTGGGTCTCAACGCGCTGGAACAGGCGATTGCCCGATTGGATGACGCGGTCCGGGTGGACCTGCGCTTCCAACCGTTCGAGCTCAATCCGCAGATGGCGCCGGAGGGCGAGGACGCCGACGCGCACCTGGCGCGCAAATACGGGCTGGACGCTACGCAGTTGGCCCAGAACCGGGAGGTGCTGCGCCAGCGCGGCGCCGAGGTCGGGTTCACCTTTGGCTCGCGCACCCGCATCGTGAACACCTTCGATGCGCACCGCCTGCTGCATTGGGCGGGCGAGCAGGACGCGGTGTTGGAGCGCGCACTCAAGCATGCGCTGCTGCGCGCGTATTTCACCGAGGGGCGCGATGTGTCCAACCACGCGGTCCTGGCGGAAGTGGCAGCGTCGGCGGGACTGGACGCCGCCCGCGCCGCGGAGATCTTGGCTTCGGATGCGTTTGCGGACAACGTCCGGGAGCAGGAGGCCCACTACCAGTCACGCGGGATCCGGGCCGTGCCGTCGGTGATCCTGAACGACCGGCACCTGATCCAGGGTGGACAGCCGCCCGAACTGTTCGAGCGGGCGTTGCGTCAGGTGGCGCAGGGCTGAGCGGTCGCGCAAAAGTGTGACGCGCATCACTCTATCGGGTGAGGGGTGGGCGGCCTCGGCCCCCTCCCGTTGCATGTACGGGGGGATTTGGTCAGGGTGACAGCACCAGCGGGTGAGGGGGGCATGGAGGTCACGCCCAACCCGGTGGCAAAGCCTGGCACGCGGTGCCGGGGGTGAGGAGGGGGCCTGCGTTGCGGAACCGGTTCGAGCAGTGGGTGGCATGCCTGGCCCTATGGGTTGCGCTGTGCGGGGTAGTGCTGGCTGCAACGCCTGCCACGACGCCCGTCGGAAGTGCTCTGCCGGAGCGACTGCCAGGCGCGCCGCTGTCCCGCCAGTTCTCGACGGGCGATTTCGATGCCTCCCCGCGGCACATGGCGTTGTCCAGCGACGCCGAAGGCCGCCTGTTGGTGGGCAACCTCGACGGCCTGCTGCAATTTGACGGTGAAAGCTGGCGGCTCTATGAACTGCCAGGCCAGCAACCAGTACGCGCCATCGCGCGCGGCGCAGACGGGCGCATTTACGTCGGCAGCTACGACACGTTCGGGTGGATGGCGCCGGCCACGGGCGGGGGCTTGGTTTACCGCGAGTTGATGACCGCTGCGGGCCTGCAGGGCAAGGCGCGCAACGTGGGGGTGGTGTGGGCCGTGCTGCCCACGTCCACGGGCGTCTACTTCCAGTCCGACCATGCGCTGCACTTCCTGCCGTACCGCGGCGAGCGTGGCCGGACGTGGCCACTGCCGCCGGACACCCGCGCGTTCTACGCCGATGGCGACGCTCTTTACACCCGTATAGAAGGCCAGGGCTTCTCGCGTTTCGTCGACGGCCGCTTCGTCCTCGAGCCGGGCGGCGAGCGCTTCGCCACCCTGCCGCTGCCGGAGATGTTCACGCGCAAGGGCTGGCGCTTGCTGGTGGGTGAGGATGGCTTCTATCGGGCCGATGCGCGCGGTATCCGGCCGCTGGGCGCGCAGGGCCCGGCGGCTTTCGCCAACGAAGGCGCCTACGTCGCGACCGAGTTGCGCGATGGCACGTTGGTCGTTGGCACGCACAGCGGCGAGTTGTTCCGCTACGAGCGCGACCTGACGTTGCGGCAGCGCATCCGCGTTGGCAACTTCGGCATCCTCGCGCTAGGGGTCGACCGCGAGGATGGCCTGTGGGTGGCGACCGAAGCGGGACTGCATCGACTGGCGATGCCGTCGCCCTGGTCGGTGATCGGCAGTGCGCAGGGCGTGCAGGGGCGCGTGCACGACTTCGAGTCGTTCGACGGTGCCTTGTGGCTGGCGACGTCACGCGGGATCGGTCGACTCAGCCGGGACGCAGTGGGCGATTACGTTTACGAGCGCAAGGACTGGGTCGACTACGAGAGCTACAGCCTGCTTGCCACGTCGGCGGGCCTGCTTGCGGGGCATCGCGAGGGCATCGTCCTGTTGCGCAAGGGCGCCAAGCGCCCCGAGGTGCTGGCGCGCACCGGTACCGCCATCTATGCCCTGCAAGCGTCACGCCACGATCCGTCGTTGGTCTTCGCGCTGGGTGAAACCGCGCTGTACCTGTTGCGCGAATCGAAGGGCGGATGGGAGGTCTGGCGTGAATTGCCGATGGAAGCGCTCAGTCCCTGGGGCATGGAGGAGCTGGGTTCCGGCGAACTGTGGTTCGGCGATGCACGTGGCGCGCCGCAGCGTTGGCGCCTCGACCTGGCCACGGGACGACTGCGCGACCGGACCGTGTTCGGGCGCGAGCATGGCATCGACATCGAGCCCACGGAAGGGAGCAACGTGTACCTGCTGGACGGGCGCGTGCACTCGGTCGTGGGCGGGCGCGATTTCGCGTACGACGGGCGGGCCTTCCTACCGTTCACCGACGCGCCCTTCTCGCTGGTCACCCGCCCGAAGGAGCTCAGCGTGCGCGAAACGCCCATGGGCGCGTATGCATTCACGTCCCGACAGCTC
>CBFGOS010000230.1:0-4114 GCA_965650425.1 uncultured Lysobacter sp.
TCATTCGGACGCCAATGCCTGAATCAGGCCACGGCCGGGGGCAGGTGGTGGCTGCCGCGATAGGGCGGCGTGGCCATCACCATCTCCGCCAGGCTGTGCGCCAGCTCGCGCTCGGCCATCACCGCGCCGTCGGCACCGCGTTCCAGCAGATGCTTGACCTCGCCATCGCTGTGCGCGCGCGCCACGATGGTCAGTGCCGGGTTGATAGCGCGCAGTTTGCCAATGATCTCACCGGCCTCCAGCACGTTCGGAATGGCCAGCATCACCGTCGTTGCGCGTTCCGGCGCGGCCTCCCGGAGCACCGCGTCACTCGCCGCATTGCCCCGGATCGCCGGGATGCCATTCTCGCGCGCTCGACGGATCAGGTCCGTGTCGGTGTCGATCACCACCACCGGCACGTCGCGCTCGGTCAGCAGGCGTCCCAGCTCGCTGCCCACCCGACCGTAACCGATGGATATCACGTGGCCCGACAGGTCCTCCGGAATCCCGGGGGCGAGATGGTCCGCGGCCGTGGCGGCATCCGCGGCGTCCCGGCTGGCCTGCATCGCCGCACGCGCACGCCCGCGATCGAGCCAGGCAAAGATCAGCGGATTGGTGATGATGGACAGCAGCGCACCGGCCAGCACCAAGTCATGGCCTTCGCGCGGGAGGATCTCCAACTGCATGCCCAGCGCGGCAAGGATGAAGGAGAACTCGCCGATCTGCGCCAGGCTGGCCGAGATCAGCAGCGCGGTCGAGTTGTCCTTGCCGAAGGCGCGCACCAGAAAGTATGCCGCGGCGGACTTGCCAAACACGATGATCGCCCAGACCGCCAGCACCTGCAGCGGCCGCTCGACGAGGATGGACGGGTCGAAGAGCATGCCCACCGACACGAAGAACAACACGGCGAAGGCGTCGCGCAGCGGCAGGGTCTCATTGGCCGCCTGGTGGCTGAACTCCGATTCGTTGAGCAGCATGCCGGCGAAGAATGCGCCCAGCGCGAATGACACCCCGAACAGCTCCGCCGAGCCGAACGCCACGCCGAGTGCGATGGCCAGCACACACAGCGTGAACAGCTCACGCGAGCCGGTGCCCGCCACCCGTTCCAGCACCCACGGGATCACCCTGCGCCCTACCAGCAGAATGACCAACAAAAATGCGCCGACCTTGAAGACCGTGGTGAAGATCGCCTTCCACACCGCCACTCCATCGGCGGCTTCGCCGGTCAGCAGGCCCGAGAGCGCGGGCAACAGCACCAGTGCCAGCACCATCGCCAGATCCTCGACGATCAGCCAGCCCACCGCGATCTTGCCCTTGCCGGTGTCCAGCAGGCGGCGCTCCTCCAGCGCACGCAGCAGCACCACGGTGCTGGCCACCGACAGCGACAGGCCAAACACGATGCCGGCCCCGTGCGACCAGCCCAGCAGGCGAGCCATGGCCCAGCCCAGCACGGTAGCCACCGTGATCTGCAACACCGCACCGGGCAGCGCGATGGCCTTCACCGACAGCAGGTCGCGCAGGGAAAAGTGCAGGCCCACGCCGAACATCAGCAGGATCACGCCGATTTCGGCCAGCTGGGGCGCCAATGTCTGGTCGCCCACGAAGCCCGGCGTGAACGGCCCTGCCACGATGCCCGCTATCAGGTAGCCCACCAGCGGCGACAGCCGGAGCCGTTGCGCCAGCGCGCCAAAGATGAATGCCAGCACGAAGCCGGCGACGAGGATCGCGATCAGGGACGTATGGTGCATCGGCTCTCCCAAGGCCAAGAAATACAGGTATAGGGGCTGGTCGCGGCTCTCACAACCCGGACACGGCGCGAGGGGCCTGATCCGGCAAGGTCACAGGCCCGCCCCTGCGGGGCAGTGTGGCCACGTACAATGTCGCCATGATTGCCTTCCGAGATTTCGCCCTGCGGCGCGGCGAACGCCTGCTCATGTCCAACGTCGACCTCGCCCTGCACGCTGGATGGCGGGTGGGCGTGATCGGCCGCAATGGCACCGGCAAGTCCTCCCTGTTCGCCGCAATCCAAGGTGAAGTGGAGGCCGACCGGGGCGACATCGACGTGCCCGCGCGGGTGCGCATCGCCAGCGTGGCGCAGGAAACCCCCGCGCTGGACGACCCGGCGCTGGAGTTCGTGCTGTCCGGTGATGCCGAAGTGCACGCGGTGATCATGGCTGAACGCGCCGCGGCGGAGCGTGAAGACTGGGAAGCAGTGGCCAACGCCCACTTGCGGCTGGCGGAGCTCAACGGCTACGACGCCACGGCGCGTGCCGGCAAGCTGCTCCACGGCCTGGGCTTTTCGCCCGATACGCACGAGCGCGCGGTGAAGGAGTTCTCCGGCGGTTGGCGCGTGCGCCTCAACCTGGCGCGGGCGCTGATGACCCCGTCCGACCTGCTGCTGCTGGACGAACCCACCAACCACCTCGACCTTGACGCCGTGCTGTGGCTGGAGCAGTGGCTGCTGAAGTATCCCGGCACCCTGCTGATGATCTCGCACGACCGCGAGTTCCTCGACGGCGTGTCCACCCACACCATCCACCTCAACGAAGGCAAGGCCAAGCTCTACGTGGGCGATTACACCGCCTTCGAGCGCCAGCGCGCCGAGCAGTTGCGCCAGCAGCAGATCGCCTTCGAGAAGGAGCAGGTGGAACGCGAGCACCTGCAGAAGTTCATCGACCGCTTCAAGGCCAAGGCCAGCAAGGCCAAGCAGGCGCAGAGCCGCATGAAGCGCCTGGAGAAGCTGGCCGGCACCGAAGCGGTGCGCGCCGAGCGCTCGCTGCACATCGACTTCCCGGCGCCGGCCAAGCTGCCGCACGCGCTGCTGCGCCTGGTCGATGCCGACTGTGGCTACGGCGACCGGGCTTCGAACCCGCACGTAGTGCTGGACAACGTCAGCTTCATCCTCGAGGCCGGCGACCGCGTCGCGTTGCTCGGCCCCAACGGCGCCGGCAAATCCACCCTGGTCAAGTCGCTGGTCGGCGAGATCCCGCTGCTCACTGGCGAGCGTGGCGGCCATCCCGACCTGCGCATCGGCTACTTCGCCCAGCACACGGTGGAATCGCTGCACGAAGGCCGCAGCCCGATCGACCACCTCGGTGACATCGCGCCGGGCGTGGCCACGCAGCAGTTGCGCGACTTCCTGGGCAAGTGGCAGTTCCCCGGTAACCGCGCCTTCGAATCGGTTGATGGCTTCAGCGGCGGCGAGCGTGCGCGACTGGCGCTGGCGATGATCGCGTGGACCCAGCCCAACGTGCTGTTGCTCGACGAGCCCACCAACCACCTCGACCTCGAGATGCGCGAGGCGCTGGCCGAGGCGCTCTCCGACTTCGATGGCGCCATCGTCATGGTCAGCCACGACCGCCACCTGATCGGCCTGGTCTGCGACACCTTCTGGCGCGTGGCCGATGGCGTGGCGCAGCCGTTCGACGGCGACCTCGATGCCTACGCCAGCTGGCTGCGCACGCGCGACAACAGCAACGACGGCAAGTCGGTGAAGCAGGTCAAGGCGGCGAAGGTGGGCAAGGGCAGCGATGCCATCGACGCTGCGATGCCGGGCGTGGCCGAAACCGCGGCCGTCGCCAGTGCGCGTCCTGCGGCAGCGACCCCGGCTCCGGCGCCGGCCCCGACCGGCAAGTCGCGCAAGGCCAACCCGGTCAAGCTCGCCCAGGCCGAGGCCCGCGTCGCCGAGCTGGAGTCGAAGCTGCATGCGATCGACATGGACCTGGCCGACCCGACGCGCTACGCGGACCTGCCCGATCTGTCGCGCCAGCGCGAAGCGTTGGCCGCCCAGTTGGCTGAGGCGGAAGAGGCCTACCTGGCGCTGTACGACGCCGCCTGACACGGCGTTCCGTCACGTCGCGGGTTTTTGCGCCCTGAACCTGATGGGCGCCTACACTGGGGTCCTCCGTGGAGGATCCACCATGACGCTTGCCCGCTTGCGTTGGTTCGCGCCGTTGGTTCTGGCGACCGCCCTGGCAACCACGCCCGGTGACGCCAAGGAGCCGCGCATGACCCTGCACCTGAGTTCAACCGCGTTCGCGCACGAAGCGCCGATGCCGGCCCCCCTGACCTGTGACGGGGAAGACCGCTCACCCGCCTTGCAGTGGTCGGGGTTGCCCGCCGGCACCCGCAGCCT
>CBFGOS010000231.1:0-4099 GCA_965650425.1 uncultured Lysobacter sp.
CGCGCCGAGCCAATCGCGCCGGTCCGGACACCGCGATCCCGCCCCCCTATCTCGAGGGCGGCCCCCGCACTCCAAATGTTGACCCGGTCACGGACGTGAACATCCCGTGACGCTTTAACATTTTCCTAACGAAATATTTCCGAAGGCCTTCCAAATGCTTAACAAAAGCAGGGAAAAGGGTCGCTAGGATGCCCCGTCCCTCCGGAAACGGGCGGCCGGTACGCAGGTTGCGTGCCAAGCCTTCCGCCTCCGGTTGGCGTCACTTGGACCCTGTGGGGTCAGGGTTCTTGAGCGACGCCAATGCCGCCTGCAGGTCTTTCTGTGCAGCCGCGGACATGGGGATGGCCTTCCGCGTTGCCTGCCCAGGCGGTGCAACGGGGGGAGTTGTCTTGACGACGACTTCGGCCACGTCGAGTCCGAGGGAACGGGCCGCGTCGAGAAGCTGGGGAGCGGCAAGCCGAAGCTTGGCATGCCACACCGGAGCATCGACGACGAACACGAGTCTGCCTCGATCCAGGTTGGCCACGCGTGCGTGTGCCGCCAGTGAAGGAGGCAGATGGGGACGTAACCGACGGTCCACGCTGTCGAGCCACAAGGCCCGACGCAACGTGTTTCCAGCCGGCGCCGCCATGAGCACATCGAGTGCGTCCTGGGGCGAAGGCGGGGAGGGCGGGGATCGGAAATCAGACATCGGACATATGACCTATCACTCCATCCTAAACAAATCGCGGGGCCCGTTCTCGCGTTTCCTGCACCAGATGGCCCACAAGGGCGCGCGCCAGCCGCTGCTGGCCGTCGCGATCCTGCTGGGTTCCGGCATCGCCCTTGGTGGCGGTGCCAGCCTCGCGGTCACGGCCGGCATGCGTGCCGAAATGCGCCAGCAGCAGGCCGAAACCGACAAGATCCGCCGCGACGCCCAGCGCGAGGTCAATGCACTGGCCGCCCGCCTGGGTGAGCTGCAGGCCGAGGCCAACCGCCTCAACGCCCTCGGCGAGCGCCTGACCCGCATGGGCCAGCTGCAGGACGGCGAGTTCGACTTCGACAAGCCGGTCGGCGTCGGTGGCGCGGGCGAGGTCGAGGACATGCCGGTGGGCGAGCTCACCGACGGCATGGACGACCTCCAGCGCAAGTTCGCCGCTTCCGGCGAGCAGCTCTCCGTGCTCGAGTCGCTGCTGTTCAACCGCCAGCTGGACCTCAACGCCGTGCCCTCGCGTGAGCCGATCCGCGACAGCTACATCACCTCCAGCTTCGGAGGCCGCGCCGACCCGATCAAGGGCGGCCGCCAGTTCCACAAGGGCATCGACTTCGAAGCCGACATCGGCGACCCGGTGCTGGCCGTGGCCGACGGCGTGGTCAGCTTCTCGGGTGACCGCTCCGGTTATGGCCACACCGTGGAAATCGACCACGGCAACGGCTTCGTCACCCGCTACGCGCACAACTCGCGCCTGACCCGCCGCGTGGGCGAGCTGGTCCGCGCGGGCACCGAGATCGCCAAGGCGGGTTCGTCGGGCCGCTCCACCGGTGCCCACGTGCACTTCGAGGTGTGGCAGAACGGTGCGGTGGTCAACCCGCGCAACTTCCTGAGCCAGCAGTCCCCGCTCAAGGTCAAGGTCCGCGGCTGAGGCGAGCGGCGGGGCGCTTGAAAGCGCGTTCACCCGCCACCACGCTAGAATGAGTGTTCGCCAAGACAGGGCGCCCAGCGCCCTGTTTTCTTTTCCGCTTCGGACCCCTCCATGCTCAACAGCCTGCTCACCCGCGTTTTCGGCAGCCGCAACGAACGCCTGCTGCGCCAACTGCAACGCACCGTCACCAAGATCAACGCGCTCGAGCCCGAGATCCAGAAGCTCAGCGACACCGAGCTGCAGGCCAAGACCCCCGAGTTCCAGAAGCGCATCGCCGACGGCGAGTCGCTCGACAAGATCCTGCCCGAAGCCTTTGCCGTGTGCCGCGAGGCCGCCAAGCGCGTGCTGGGCATGCGCCACTACGACGTGCAGCTGATCGGCGGCATGGTGCTGCACCTGGGCAAGATCGCCGAGATGCGCACCGGCGAAGGCAAGACCCTGGTCGGCACGCTGCCCGTGTACCTCAACGCGCTCGAGGGCAAGGGCGTGCACGTGGTCACCGTCAACGACTACCTGGCCCGCCGCGACTCGGCGTGGATGGGCAAGCTGTACAACTGGCTGGGCCTGAGCGTGGGCGTGGTGTATCCGGGTATGCCCCATGGCGACAAGGCCGCTGCCTACGCCGCCGACATCACCTACGGCACCAACAACGAATTCGGCTTCGACTACCTGCGCGACAACATGGCGCTGGCCAAGGAAGATCGCTTCCAGCGCGGGCTGCACTACGCCATCGTCGACGAAGTGGACTCGATCCTGATCGACGAAGCGCGCACCCCGCTGATCATCTCCGGCCCGGCCGACGAGTCGCCGGAGCTGTACATCAAGGTCAACCGCCTCGTCCCGCAGCTGGTCCGCCAGGAAACCGAGGAAGCCGAAGGCGACTTCTGGGTGGACGAGAAGGGCAAGCAGGTGCACATGTCCGAGTCCGGCCAGGAGCACGCCGAGGCGCTGCTGCGCGGCGCCGGCATCCTGGGTGAAGACGACGACCTGTACGACCCGCGTAACCTCACCGTGGTGCACCACCTCAACGCCGCGATGCGCGCGCACGCCATCTACCAGCGTGACGTGGATTACATCGTGCGCGATGGCGAAGTGATCATCGTCGACGAGTTCACCGGCCGCACCCTGGCCGGCCGCCGCTGGTCCGACGGCCTGCACCAGGCGGTCGAGGCGAAGGAAGGCGTGCCGGTCCAGCGCGAGAACCAGACGCTGGCCAGCATCACCTTCCAGAACCTGTTCCGCATGTACGGCAAGCTGGCCGGCATGACCGGTACGGCGGATACCGAGGCGTACGAGTTCCAGAGCATCTACGGCCTGGAAGTGATCGTGATCCCGACCAACAAGCCGGTGCAGCGCAAGGACTATCCGGACGCGGTGTTCCTCAACCGCCCGGGCAAGTACCGCGCCGTGGTCAACGAGATCAAGGCGGCCAACGCCAAGGGCCAGCCGGTGCTGGTGGGCACCACCTCGATCGAGGTGTCGGAGCTGCTGGGCCAGCAACTGACCGAAGCGGGCATCCCCCATGAAGTGCTCAACGCCAAGCAGCACGAGCGCGAGGCGCACATCGTGGCGCAGGCCGGTCGTCCGGGCGCAATTACCATTGCCACCAACATGGCCGGCCGCGGCACCGACATCGTGCTGGGCGGCTCGCTGGAGGCCGAACTGGCCGCGCTGGAAGCCGAAGGCGAAGTCGACGAGGCCACCAAGGCCCGCCTGAAGGCCGAATGGCAGCAGCGCCACGACGCGGTCAAGGCCGCCGGCGGCCTGCACATCGTGGGCACCGAGCGCCACGAGAGCCGCCGCATCGACAACCAGCTGCGCGGCCGCGCCGGCCGCCAGGGTGACCCGGGCTCGTCCCGTTTCTACCTGTCGCTGGAAGACAACCTGATGCGCATCTTCGCCGCCGACTGGGTGCAGAAGGTGATGGCGCGCATGGGCCTGAAGGAAGACGACGTCATCGAGAGCGGCCTGGTCACCAAGCAGATCGCCAACGCGCAGCGCAAGGTCGAGGCCCACAACTTCGACATCCGCAAGAACCTGCTCGACTTCGACGACGTCAACAACGACCAGCGCAAGGTCATCTACGGCCAGCGCAACGAGCTGCTGGACGCCGAGGACATCCGGGACAACATCCTGGGCATCCGCGACGACGTGGTAGGCGACATCGTCGAGCGCTACGTGCCGATGAACTCCGTGGACGAGCAGTGGGACCTGCCGGGCCTGCAGGCCACTCTGGCCGAGGACCTAGGCGTGCAGGTGGACCTGCAGGGCCTGGTCAAGCAGCACGAGGAGCTGGACGCCGAAGGCATCGCCGAGCACGTGCGCAAGGCCGTGGACGAATACTTCAGCACGCGTGAGCAGGCGCTGGGCGCCGAGACCATGCGCATGCTGGAGCGCCACATCATGCTCAACGTGCTGGACCAGAACTGGAAGGAACACCTGGCCCGCATGGACTACCTGCGCCAGGGCATCCACCT
>CBFGOS010000232.1:0-4054 GCA_965650425.1 uncultured Lysobacter sp.
ATCCTGCAATGCGCGACGGGCGTCGCCGAGCGCTTCCCACGCCAGGCTGCGCGCCGGATAGAGCAGCGAAAGGAAGCGCAGGTTGTCGTCCCGCACCAGCTCCTGTTCGGCGTCGTCGAACAGCGGCATGGCCTGCGACGGCCGACCCAGTTGCGCCAGCGCGATGCCGCGCTGCATGTTGATCATCGAGGTGAAGAAGCGATCCTGGTCGATCGCGAACTGGCGCTGCGCCGCGTCGAGTTGCGGCAGCGCTTCGGCCGAACGGCCCATGCGGTTGAGTGCCGCGGCCACGCCCACGCGCGCGGAGGCGGCCAGGTTCCGGTCATCGATCTTCTCGGCCAGGTAGATCGCACGCTCGAACGAGCGCAGCGCCTTGGGCTGGTCGCCCGCCTCGAAGTGCACGTACCCCACCTGGATCGACGCCAGCGCGCGCTCGTAGTCCAGCCCTCGACGGGTCGCCGCGACCTCGTACTGGCCCAGGTAGGTCAGCGCCTGCTGGAAGTCGCCCATGCGCCGGTAGCTCATGGCGAGCGAGAACAGGTTGTCTTCGACCTGCCGGTCCAGGCGTGCGGCGCGGAACCGACGATCGGCTTCCAGGTAGTCCATCAACGCACGGGCCTGCTCGCCCATCATCGACAGGGTGCCACCGCGCGCGCGCAGCGCGGAGCCGATCAGCATCGGGTCCTCCAGGCGCCGCGCCTCGACGAGCGCCGCCTCGGCCATCGACAGGCCTTCCTGCTTGCCGACGACGCGCTCGGCATAGCCGCCCCGGCACAGCAGCAGGTGCACCAGCGCGACCTGATCGTTCGCCTCGGGCAGCCGCTCCAGCCAGTCGTCGGCATGTTTCAGGCCCGCTTGCGGATCGTTGTAGTAGCGGATGCCGCATTCGATGACCGCGAGCATCCGCTCGCGCGCCGCATCCGCCGGGGGCAGCTGGGCGCGGAGTTGCTGGAGGATGGCCAGGCCCTCGGCCTCCGTGTCCCAGCTCAGCTCCAGCGCATGCAGTTGCTGCACCTGGCGATCGAACCCGGCGGCGTCACCCGCGCCGGCCCAGGCGCGGGGTGCCAGCAGAGCGACCAGCAGGCCTACGGCAAGGAAAGGGGCTGGGCGCATGGGCGGATTCCGGGGTCTCTGGCCGGGATTACGGCTGGCCACGGCCAGACTTGATCCAACTTTGGTCGCAATGTGTGCCGACCATGGCATTTGCCCGCCGGCGGGCGCAGGTGTAGCGTCCGCGACAGCGCCATGGCCTCAACAGGTGAATGCGATGACCCACACCGGAAGCTGCCACTGCGGACAGGTGAAGTTCGAGGTCGATGGCGACATCACCGGCGCGCTGTCATGCAACTGCTCGATGTGCCAACGCAAGGGCTCGCTGCTGTGGTTCGTACCGCGCGCGCAGCTGCGGGTCACCGCCGGCGAGGACACGCTGGCGACTTACACCTTCAACAAGCACGTGATCCAGCACCGCTTCTGCCCGACCTGCGGCATCCACCCGTTTGGCGAGGGCACCGACCCGAAGGGCAATGCGATGGCCGCGATCAATCTCCGCTGCCTGGAGGGCATCGACCTCGACGCGGTGCCGGTGCAGCACTACGACGGGCGGTCGAAGTGACCGCTCAGTCCAGCACGCGGCAGAACACCGCCTTGAGGTAGCGCGACTCCGGCACCTGCGCCAGCCACGGGTGGTCGGCGCCCGCGCCAGCGACCTTGAGCACCTGCACGGTGCGCCCGGAATAGAACGCGGCGCGGCGCAACATGTCGAGGAACTGCTCCTCGCTGACCAGGCCGGTGCACGAGAAGGTGGCGAACAAGCCGCCCGGCTTCACGACCGAAAGGGCCAGCTTGTTCATGTCCAGGTACTTCTTCAGCGCCGGGATCACCTGCTCGCGGTCGCGGGTCATCTTGGCCGGGTCGAGGATCACCACGTCGAAGAAATCGCCACGGTTACCCGCATCGCGCAGCCACGGGAAGATGTCGGCCTGCACGAACTTCACCTGCGCGCCGTTGAGCTTGGCGTTGCCGCGCGCGATGTCGATGACGTCCTGGTCGATGTCGATGCCGACCACCTCCTCCGCCCCGCCCTTGGCCTTGGCGTACACGCCGAAACCGCCGGTGTTGCAGCACAAGTCGAGCACGCGCTTGCCGGCGACCTGGCGCGACAGCCACTCGCGGTTCTCGCGCTGGTCGGCGAAGAAACCGGTCTTGTGCGCACCGGCCGGATCGGCGCGGAACTTCACGCCGTATTCGGTGATGACCGCCGGCGGCACCGGGTCGCTGCCGCGGTAGTCGAACGACTCCTGCTTCTGCACGTGCTCCTCGGCGAAGCTGTAGAAGCGGCAGCCGGGGAACTGCGCGCGCAGGGCGTCGAAGATCCACTCGCGGTGGCGGAACATGCCGGCGCTGAAGAACTCCACCACCAGCAGGTCGCCGTAGCGGTCGACCACCAGGCCGGACAGGCCGTCGCCCTCGCTGTGGACCACGCGCCAGGCGTCGCTGACGTCGTCCAGTCGCAGCACGTCGCGGCGCAGCGACACCGCCTCGGCGATCTTGCGCGCGAACCAAGCCGCGTCGACCGGGATGTTGCGGTCGGCCTCGAGGATGCGCACGGCGATGCGCGAATGGCCGTTGTAGAAGCCGCGACCGATCCAGTCGCCGTCCACGCCCAGCACGTCGACGATGGCGCCGGGCTTGGGGCGCTGCGCGGGCTTGTCGACCAGGCGCTGGAAGATCCAGGGATGGGTGGACTTCCACGCGTTCTTGAGGCGGACGGTGGGGATTTCGGTGCTGGGATCGCGGTTCATCGGCCCATTGTACCGGGCGGGCGTCGCCTTCATTGCCACGCAACGGGCGGTCGGTTAGGCTTCGCGCTCGAAGGGGAGTAGCTCCCACTCGCCGAGACCGTCATTACGAGCTTCCCGCTCCGGTCCGGCGGCAACCCCACCAGGGTTGCGAGCAAGACCTTCGCCGATCACGGCGAAGGTGCGTCCATCCGTCCTGCGCCGTGGCCCTTGGCCCAACCTGCGAGGACCTTGCATGACCACCATCGGTACCCCCCTGATGTGGGGCGGATTCACCGCCATCATTGTTGTCGCCCTGCTGGTCGACCTGGTGCTGATGCGCCACGGCGGCCCGCACCGCGTCACCTTCCGCGAAGCGCTGCTGTGGAGCATCGGCTGGGTGGCGCTGGCCCTGCTGTTCAACCTCGGCCTGTGGTGGTACGTCAGCGGTCAGGCCGGCGCCGCGGAAGGCCAGCGCGTGGCGCTGGAGTTCCTCACCGGCTACCTGGTGGAGAAATCGCTGGCGGTCGACAACATCTTCGTGTTCCTGATGCTGTTCACGTTCTTCGCGGTGCCGGAGGAGCAGCGGCAGAAGGTGCTGGTCATCGGCGTGCTGGCCGCCATCGTGCTGCGCGCGGTGATGATCTTTGCAGGCGCGGTGCTGCTGGCCAAGTTCCACTGGGTCCTGTACGTGTTTGGCGTGTTCCTGGTGGTGACCGGCATCAAGATGCTGTGGTTCGCCGGGAAGCAGCCAGACCTGGAACGCAACCCGGTGCTGCGCTGGATGCGCGGCCACCTGCGGCTGACCACGCAGTACCACGGCGACCGCCTGTCGGTGCTGCAGGACGGCGTGCGGCACTTCACTCCGCTGTTCCTGGTGGTGGTGCTGATCGGCATCACCGACGTGATCTTCGCGGTGGACTCGATCCCGGCGATCTTCGCGATCACCACCGACCCGTTCATCGTGCTGACGTCCAACGTGTTTGCTGTGTTGGGCCTGCGCGCGATGTTTTTCCTGCTGGCGGGCATGGCCGACCGCTTCCACCTCCTGCCGTATGGGCTGGCGCTGGTGCTGATGTTCATCGGCAGCAAGATGCTGCTGGTGGACGTGGTGAAAATCCCGCTGCCGGTATCGCTGGGCGTGGTTGTCGCGGTGATCGGTGCGACGGTGGCGTTCAGCCTCCGCTTCCCGCCGCGGACACCGCCGGCGGGGTGAGCCTTGCAAACCGCCGCCGCGTCGCCACGTGATTAACATGCACCGGCCCACACCGGAC
>CBFGOS010000233.1:0-4043 GCA_965650425.1 uncultured Lysobacter sp.
TGCTGTTGCGCAGGATGCCGCCTTCGCCGCGCACGCCCTCGGTGATCAGGCAGCCCGCGCCGTAGATGCCGGTCGGGTGGAACTGCACGAACTCCATGTCCTGCATGCCCAGGCCGGCGCGCA
Source organism: uncultured Lysobacter sp. (assembly GCA_965650425.1). Lineage (GTDB taxonomy): Bacteria > Pseudomonadota > Gammaproteobacteria > Xanthomonadales > Xanthomonadaceae > Aerolutibacter. The sequence continues at coordinate 124 of CBFGOS010000233.1, forward strand.
GCGCCATGCCGCCACCGTCACCGGTGCAGGTATGCGCCGAGGTCGCGCTGAAGTAGGCGCGGCCGTAGCCGCCGGTGGCCAGCACCGTACCCTGCGCCTTGAACAGGTGCAGCGTGCCTTCGGCCATGTCGAGGGCGAGTACGCCGCGGCAGGCACCGTGCTCGTCCATGATCAGGTCGAGGGCGAAGTATTCGATGAAGAACTGAGCGTCGTGCGCCAGCGACTGCTGGTACAGGGTATGCAGGATCGCGTGACCGGTGCGGTCGGCGGCGGCGCAGGTGCGCTGGGCCGGCGGGCCTTCGCCGAAGCGGGTGGTCATGCCACCGAACGGACGCTGGTAGATCTTGCCGTCGTCGGTACGCGAGAACGGCACGCCGTAGTGCTCGAGCTCGATGATGGCCGGAATCGCTTCCTTGCACATGTACTCGATGGCGTCCTGGTCGCCCAGCCAGTCCGAACCCTTGACGGTATCGAAGAAGTGGTAGCGCCAGTCGTCCTCGCCCATGTTGGCCAGCGCCGCGGCCACGCCGCCCTGCGCCGCCACGGTGTGCGAACGGGTCGGGAAGACCTTGGTGATGCAGGCGGTCTTGAGGCCCTTCTGGGCCAGGCCAAAGGTGGCGCGCAGGCCGGCGCCGCCGGCGCCGACGACCACCATGTCGAAGGTGTGTTCCTGGATCTTGTAGGCGGATGCCATGGATCGGTGTCCTCTAGCTTGGGCGGCGACGGCTTACAGGCCGCCCAGCGCGATACGGATGACGGCCAGCACGCTGGCAATCGCAGCGAGGGCGCAGATGAAGCGGATCAGCAGTTGCGACGCCACGGCCAGGCCCGGCGTGTGCACGTAGTCCTCGACGATGACCTGCAGGCCCAACTGGGCGTGCCAGAACATCGCCACAAGGAACGCGACCAGCACGGTGGCATTGAACGGGTTGGCGACGGTGGCGCGAACGGTCGAGTAGTCGGCGCCGGCGTTGAACACCACCAAGCCCAGCACGTACAGGCCAAGGAAGACCAGCGCGACAGCGGTGATGCGCTGGACGATGAAGTGATGGGTGCCATCCTTCGCCGAGCCGAGACCACGCGCCGTCTTCAGCGGGTTGCGGAGACGGGAGTTGTTAGCGCTCATGCACCACCTCGCTGCATCATGGCGACGACCCAGATCAGTGCAGTGACAGCCAGGCTGCCGAAGATGCTGGTCCAGCTGCTACGCACGAAGGCGTCGATCTTGAAACCGTAACCGGCGTCCTGCAGCAGATGGCGGATACCGTTGATCAGGTGGTAGGCCAACGCCCAGCTCCATCCAAACAGGACCAGGAAGCCCAGCGGCGAGGTGGCGCAGGCGGCCACTTCGGCCCACTGCTCCGGACCGGCGGCAAGCTTGAGCAGCGCCCCCATGATCAGCAGGCTGCCGACGAAGAGGATGACACCGGTGGCGCGGTGCAGGATCGATGTCACCATCTGAACCTGCCAGCGGTAAACCTGCAGGTGTGGCGACAAGGGACGTTCGCGAACGCGTGGGTTATCGGCCATGAGCGTGCGTTGTCTCTCGGCTGGGCGGCGGGGCCGCGTGGCGGGACGATGGATCGGCGGGAAGTGCGGGATGGGGTCGGCGTCAGAAGTCGATGCAGCGGCCGTTCTTTTCCCAGTCGCCGTAGCGGACCGGGTCCAGTCCCTCGCGTCCGCCGTGTTCCATGGGCATGGACTTCGGCGTGTCCTGGGGCGGGTCGGGCTGGGTGACCGGCTCGGCCGCGGGATGGGGCGAGGGTTCGGAAGCTGCGTCGTGAGCGCTTTGACCTATCATCTGAACCCGGAATGTTAAGCCCCGCACCCATGCCAGACAAGTCGCACGCTACGCCGGACGGGCTTTTTGCCCTCTCCAACCATCGTCTTATGGCCATTTCCGGGCGTGACGCTCTGGCGTTTTCGCAGGCGCAGTTCATGAATGACGTGACCCTGCTTCGTGATGGGCAGTGGCAGTGGAACGGCTGGTTGACGCCCAAAGGACGGGTGATCGCGCTGTTTGCCCTGCTGCGCGTGGATGGGGAGACGCTGTGGCTGGTGCTGCCGGACGCGGACCCGGGCCCATTGGCGGAGGCGCTGAAGCGATTCGTGTTCCGGAGCAAGGTCGCCATTGCCCTGCGCGAGGACCTGCATGTGGCGGGCCGGTTTGGGGCCCCCTTGGCCGCGTCGGGTGCGACGGCATCGGGCGCATGGGCGACCGCAATGGCTGAGGATGTCACTGCCGAACAGTGGCCGCACGTCGAGCTGGACATGAGCGGCGACGGCGGGCCGAGGGCGCTGTACATTTCGTCGTCCCCCCACCCGCCGTCACCCGCACTGACAGCGGATTGGGACGCGGCGGACCTCCGCCATGGCCTGCCCCGCCTCCCTGCCAGCCAGGTCGAGCATTGGACACCCCAGCAACTCTCGCTGGAGCGTTTGAAGGGCTTCAGCGTCAAGAAGGGCTGTTACCCGGGCCAGGAAATCGTGGCGCGCACGCACTTCCTGGGAAAGGTGAAGCGTGGGCTGATGCTCGTCGCGGGCACGGAGCCTTTTGACGTGGGCGCGGAGGTGCATGCTGCCGGCACCCCGTTGAGCACCGTCGTGTCTGCTGCCCCCGGTAGCGAGGGGCAGATTGGCCTGGCAGTGGTGCCACTGGAGCGAGATGCGGCGGCGGCATTGACCGTCAACGACGCTTCGGTCAAGGAAATTTCACTACAGGAAGGTCTGGCCCGCTGATTTCGCCGCGCCCTGGGGCGCACGGCACGGCGTGCCCATCTCGAAGCCATGAAGTGACGAACTCACGGCAGGTCGCCACCCGCTACGCGTCCACAGGCGGCCCCTTGATGGCCGCCCGCCGGGGCCCTCCTCAGGCCAGCCGATCAGCCGCCGCGACGATGTCGTCGTCAGCCGGGATGACCAGGAACGCTGCACCCGCCAGCGGCGTGTAGGTATCCGCACCCACCACGCGCTGGAACGGACGCGCGCCATAGCCACCCTCGGCAATCGCGGTGAGGACGCCCTCACCCACGCCGGCGCTGTGACGGCCTTCGTCCACGATCAGGATGCGCTTGGCGGTCTTGGCCTGCTCGTGGATGTACTGCTCGTTGAGCGGCACCAGCCAGCGCAGATCCACCACCCTCGCCTTCCAGCCGTGCTTCTGCTCGATGCGTCGTGCTGCGCGCAGGCTCATCGGCACGCCGTTGCCGTAGGTGAAGATCACCAGGTCATCGCCCTTGCCGCCACTCTCGGGCAGGTACACGCGACCTTCGCCCAGCGTCATGGCCTCGCCCGGCGCCGGGTAGCTGGTCAGCCACTGGCCGTCACCTGCTTCGTACAGGTCCTTGGTCATGTACAGCGCGATCGGCTCGAGGAACACACTGACACGTCCGTCCACCTTGGACAGCGCAGTCAACGTGCGCAGCATGGTCGCGGCGTCATCACCACGCGACGGACAGCCGACGACCAGGCCGGGAATGTCGCGCAGCGCGGTGATCGAGTTGTCGTTGTGGAAGTGGCCGCCGAAGCCGCGCTGGTAGCCCAGGCCGGCGATGCGCACCACCATCGGGTTGGCGTACTGGTTGTTGCTGAAGAACTGCAGGCTGGCCGCTTCGCCGCGGATCTGGTCGCAGGCGTTGTGGAAGTACGCCAGGTACTGGATCTCGGGGATGGGCAGCATGCCCATGTTGGCGAAGCCCTGCGCCATGCCCAGGATCATGGTTTCGTCGAGCAGCGTGTTGAACACGCGACGCGCGCCGAAGGCCTTCTGCAGGCCCTTGGTGACGGTGTACACGCCGCCCTTCTGAGCCACGTCCTCACCGAACAGCAACGTGTCCGGGTACTTGGCGACGGTGTCGTGCAACGCATGGTTTATCTGGATGGCCAGGTGGCGTGGCGGCTGGTTCTCGGGCAGCTTGGCC
>CBFGOS010000234.1:0-4032 GCA_965650425.1 uncultured Lysobacter sp.
CCGGCCGCCGCAGCATCGAAACCGCGCTGGCGATGCGCCCGGACGACTACGGCACTCTTTACAACGCCGCCTGCTTCTACGCGCTGCTTGGCGAGTCTGACACGGCGCTCGACCTGCTGGATCGCGCGATCAGCACCGGCGAAGGTTTTCCCGAGTGGATCGAGCATGACGATGACCTCGCCAGCCTGCGCCACCTGCCGCGCTTCCGCGCACTGATCGCACGGCTGGACCCGCCGCTGCTGCATTGATTACAGGACCACCCATGGGCATCACCAACACGCAGTCGGGCACCAATGTTCACGAGATCGCCGCGGGCATCTACCGCATCAACACCCCGGTGGCACTGCCCGGCGACATCGGCGCGTTTTCGTTCAACCAATACTTGATCGAAGACGACGAGCCGCTGCTGTTCCACGCCGGCCTGCGCCAACTGTTCCCGCTGGTTCAAGAAGCCGTCGCCAGCGTGCTTCCGGCCGCGGACCTGCGGCACATCGCGTTCTCGCATGTCGAGGCCGACGAGTGCGGCGCACTGAACGCCTGGCTGGCCACCGCGCCGCAGTCGGCGCCGTTGTGCGGCACGGTCGCGGCGATGGTCTCCATTAATGACCTTGCAGACCGTCCGCCGCGCGCCCTGGCCGACGGCGAAACGCTGAACCTCGGCCGCCACCGCCTGCGCTGGTTCGACGCCCCGCACCTGCCGCACGGCTGGGACTGCGGGTTCCTGATGGACGAAACCACGCGCACGCTGCTGTGCGGCGACCTGTTCACCCAGCCCGGCCGCGGCGAACCGCCACTGACCGAGGGCGACATCCTCGGTCCGAGCGAGGCGTTCCGCCAACCCATGGACTACTTCGCGCACTGCCCGCAGACCGGCGCGCTGCTGGAGAAACTGGCGCAGGCCCAACCCACCACGCTGGCCTGCATGCACGGCAGTGCGTGGCATGGCGATGGCGCGGCACTACTGCGGGCATTGGCGCGCGCGTTGGCGCACTGACCTGCAAACGACTGGTGTACGCTCGCGGCGATGGCGCACGCGGGCGCCGGAGCGATGAGGTAGCCGTGGCCGAGAACAAGACGCAACCGACCAAGGTTCCCGTCGGGAACTACCTCGCCGCGATCACCGACGACACGCGTCGCCATGACTGTGAAGTGCTCGTGCAACTGATGTCGCGCGTGACGGGCGCGCCCGCGGTGATGTGGGGCGACAGCATCGTCGGCTTTGGCCGCTACCACTACAAGTACGCCAGCGGCCGCGAAGGCGACGCGCCGCTGTGCGGCTTCTCCTCGCGCAAGGGTGACATCAGCGTGTACCTCACCCCCTGCGAGGGCCCGCAGCAGGCGCTGCTTGCTGCGTTGGGCCGGCACAAGATGGCGAAGGCCTGCCTGTACATCCGCCGCTTGAGCGACGTGGACCTCGGCGTGCTGGAGCACCTGGTGGTGGACTCGGTGAAAACCACGCGCGCACGCTATCCCGACTGATCGCGCAGCCTCATTCCAAGGACCGGAGAAACTCCGAAATGGCAACGACGCTGACAGGCATTGGCCGCCGCACCCGCGTCGGCGCGTTGGATGCCAATGCGGCCCTGTCCCCCAAGCCGCGGCACGCAGCGCCGTCCCCCCCCCATGCAATGCGCGCCTGACCCGCACAGCGAGCCGTTGCCGGGGACGCGACCGCGCTTGCGTGGAGTCACACGGATGAAGAGCCTGAAGGTAGCGTGGGCATCCATGGCCATTGCAGCAGCGGCGGCCACCACGGTCCCGGCCCACGCCGCGCCGCCGGAATGCACGCCGGCCGGCGATTGCACTGTCTATCGGAACCGGGTGACGTTCCCCGCGAACGCGTTGTCACATGGACCGGCGAGCGCGTTTTCCCTGAATCAGCAGGGCCTGGACTGGCCGGGCCTCGTTGGCACGCTGAGCCTGACGGTGCGGCGCCCGCTCGACTTCAAGGGCAACAAGGTGCGCCTGACCGTGGTGCACCAAGCCACCAGCGGTGAAAGCGGCACCTTGGGCTTCGCTGTCACCGCGATCGCCTTCCATCATGGCAGCGGCTTCGAGACTTACGGTGGCGTGGTTTCCGACGTGCTCGACGTCCCGCCCAACGGCGACGGCCTGTGGGAGCAATCCGCGGTGGTGGAACCGGGAGAGGGTTGGAATCCAAACGGGCCGTGGTGGTACTTCCAAATCGGTCGCCAAGGCACGTACGACGGCAACCTGCGGGTGATGGCCGTCACCCTCGAGTACTGAGCGATCAGGCCCCCGCCGCCTTCCCCGCCTTGGGCCGCACGTAGACGTGCACGTTGCTAGCGCCGGCTGCCGGGCGACGCGTGATGACCTACAGCCAACGCGCCAAGCGCTGGTACACCGCCGCACAGCCCAGCAGCCCCAGATGGTGAGTACCGTGCCCCACCCAGCGCCGCGACGCTGGGATGCGCAGGTCGAACGCGGGATCAGCGTGCTGCCCGAAGGCACTAGCCACCGGCACCAGGCCGTCACCACGCAGCCCCCGCCCTTCCGCCTGGTCCGACGCCTTTGTCGTCACCGCGACGGCATACGCGCGCACCGCCTTGGGCAATGGCAGCGGCGTACGCGCGTCGCCGTGCGCGGCACCCTCGCGGCCCTGCCAATCACTGTCGCGGACGTTGCCGTGGCGCAGGTCCTGGATGCCGGCGCTGCGCACCTGACCCAGTCGCGCCAACGGCGCGCTGTAGGGGCTCAGCCCGATGAGCCGATCGGCCCAACTGCCCGCACGCTCCAAGGGTGCGCCGTGGTGCGGCGTGGCCAGGAACACCACGCGTATCGGCAGCCTGGCCCACGGCATGCCTGCGCGGAAGGCGACATCCAGCGCACTGCGCGCCACCAGCCCGCCCATGCTGTGGCACAGCAGGGTGATCTCCTCCACCGGCACCGGCCATTCCGCGACCAGACGCGCCAGCAGCCCGGCGAACTCGCGCCCGTTGGTGGAGACATGGCGGCCGGTGTTGTAGTGCAGATGCACCGCCGTGTAACCGCGCTCACGTGCCAGCGCCTGTCCGTGGTCGTGGCCTGCGTAATTCCACTGCAGGTCGTTCATGCACAGCCCGTGCACCTGCACCAGCAACCGCCCCGTGGCCTGCGGGATGCGCGCGGCCAGCGGCCGGCGGCGGAGCGGCAAGGCCACGCCGTCGCGCCTCAATTGCATGCGGATGGCCAGCGGATTGCCGCTGGCTTCCAAGTGGTCGCCCAGCACGCCGTTGAGCGCCGCGACCATTGCCTCGCGTTGCGGCGAAAACCCGCGCGCGCCCAGCAGCGGCGCCAGGCCGGCCAGCGACAGGTCCACCCCCTGCCCGGCCACGCGGGTGATGCCTCGCACGCTGCCATAGACCAGCCGCGTCAGCCCGCGCGTCCGCACGGAAGCCGGCCGCCCGAACACCGTCGGCCGCTGGGCAATGGTGGCGTGCATGGCCTCCACCACGTCGGTGAGCCCCGTCACGCCATCGATGGCCAAGCGCCCCACCCCGCGCAGATCGCTGGCGATGCGCGGAGCGGTATCGGGAACGGCGGCGCGAGGGGTCATGGGCAGTCACGCGAAGGCTGACGCTATCCTATCGCCAGCGCCCTTACCGGGGGTATATGAACCAAATACCTATACGCCCGGGTGTCAATGCACATCGCAAGGGCGCCGGTGCTACCGTCACGCCCCATGAAGCGTCTCCTGCCCCTGCTGCTGTTGTTCGTGCTGTCCGTGGCCGCCGCGCAGGCGCCGCCAACCAAGGTGACGCGTGAGGTTGGCCAACTGTTCTCCGCGCTGGAGCACTCCGGCTGCCAGTTTCAGCGCAACGGCTCGTGGCACGACGCGGCCGCCGCCAGCGCCCACCTGCGGCGCAAATACGACTACCTGTTGAAGAAGGGCGTGCTGACTTCCACCGAGCGCTTCATCGAACTGGCCGCCAGCAAGAGCAGCATGACCGGCACGCCCTACCAGGTACGCTGCGGCGGCGCGCCGACAGTGGACAGCCGCACGTGGTTCACCCGCAAGCTGACCGAACTGCG
>CBFGOS010000235.1:0-4021 GCA_965650425.1 uncultured Lysobacter sp.
GTTCGCGATTGGCGAAGCGCCGTCGTCCCCCCATCGCGAATGAATTCGCTTCCACGGAGAGGGTCGGTACAGGACTCGCGATGGTCCCGCTGAAGCGCGGCGCCAAGGGCTCCGGCCACGCTACCGACGACGACCCTTTCGGGCCCGGCAGACGTGGCCGCAGCCACAACCCTGTCAGCCGCCGCAACAGCCGCAGACGGACATCACACCCGGCTCGGTGGTTTTCCAGTTGCCGTTCCAGCCTCCCTTGTTCTGGCAGGTCTGCACGCATTTCTGCTGGGCGTCCTGGTTGTTCCAGATCGGCCCGGCCTGGACGTCGTTGGCCTTGCACTGGCCCTGCATCACATCGTCGAAGATGTGGCTGAGGCTGGAGGACGGCAGCGTGTTGCTGTTGCCCGAACCGGCGAATTGGTGACAACCGAAGCAGTTAGAGACGAACGTCGCATTGAGATCGATGTTCTGTACCGTGGTCTCCATCACCGTGTTGGCCAGGCGCATCGAGCCGCGCTGGTTGGAGACGGTGGACGACGGCTGGGTGACGTCGTTTTCCCAGAGCGCGCCGACCATCATGTAATTCTGCCAGACAGACATAGGGCTACTGCTCGGCAGCGCGGCCAGCATGGCCTGGATCTGGGTATTCATGCTGTCGATGATCGCGATATTGTCCGTGCCTTCGTGGTCGCTCGGATCGGTGCCGTCATGGAATACCCGGCAGATTTCCGTCGGTGTCCCGGTCAGGCTCTGGCTCTCCACGGCCTGGTTGAAGGCACAGTCCGACGACGGGTTGGGCAGCTCGCCGGCGCATTTAGCGCTGGTGAACGACCAGCCGGAAGCCGGCGCCGTGCCCGGGTTGGCGCATTCGGGCGCGTTGGCGCGGTGCTCGAAGGTGGCCCAGATGAACTCCGGGTGCAGCGCCGTGGCCATGACAATATGGAAACCCACCATGCCCAGCAGCTCATCGCCGGGCACACCGTCCACGTTCGCTTCGATCCAGAAGTACTGCGGCTTCTCCGCGTCGGTGATGATGCGCCAAGCGATCTTCATCTCGGTGGTGCCAGCCGGGAATTGCGGCTGCGACTGGATCTGCCCGACGTTGCACAGGTTGCGGCTGAAGCGCACCTCGTAGAACACCACATTGCCGTCCTGGTCATAGATGGTCGCCCCCTTCGCCGCCTGGCCGGTGCGGTCGGGCAGGTTGAACGGCGTGTCGGCGGCAACCGGCTTGACGGTGCGGACGAACATCACTTCCTTCGGCGCATTCGGCGAACAGGAGTCCGTCCCAGTGGCCTGGAGCACGGGGAAGCTGGTGGGCACCTGGAAGTTGCGCAGGCTGGCATCGCTCGACGACGGGCTGGTCAGTTGCAGGAACCACTGCCAACTGAATTGGTAGAAATCGCAGAAATCGGCATTGCTGCCCTCGGGGATTTCACTGGGCGGATTGGGACTAGTGATCCAGCTCTGGCTGGCGGGGCAGCTATCGTCGGCAACGACGGCCCTGCCGCCGAGCAACGAAAATGCCAGTAGCAAGAGGAACAGGCACCGCCCCGAAAGGGACTCGAACACGCGTGGCATGGTTATCTCCTTGTAATGCGGATCTTCCGATGGCTGATACGGCGAAGCGCTTCGGGGCCAACGAGACAGAGGCCGAGCGGTCTCCCTGCGGGAATGGACAGGTATGGGATTGCCCCGATCTGGCCGGAGCGGAAAAACAACGAAGGGAATGGCCATCGAGGCCAGGAAGCGAAACGATGGACCGCCAGCGGACATCCTTTCCATCCCGGCCTTCCTTGCGCCTGCGCGCCAGTCGGTTGCTACGGGGATAGCTACATCCGCCCGTTATGGCGGAGCCTGGACGCGAGGAACGAACCGGATGCGGCGAGGATGAAGAACAGCGGAGGCTCCTGCCAACGGGTGCGTCCTGCGGTGCAGTTCACGCTAGAAGAGCCTCACGGACTTTGCAAGGCAAGCCCTGGGCACCCCGCCCTCTTCGACCCAAGCCCGATCAGACCGCCACCTCCTCGAACACGCCGTCGCCAATGCGCGCCCCTACCACCATTTCCGTTGCCCAGTTGAGCAGGATGGAGGTGTACGCCTGCCGGCAGGCTTCGCTCGTGAGGCCATGGTCGGCGCCGTCGATGATGCGGTGGGTCAGCGAATGGGCACGGGAGAACGCCGACAGGTAGTTGGTGATGGTGGTGTGGGGGATCAGGTGGTCCTGTTCGGACTCGACGATCAGCACGTCGCCTTCGAATGCCGCGCAGGCCGCCAGTGCCCGATTGGCCGTGGAAGGCAGCGGGGTGTTGCGGTATTCCACCAAATCCTTGCGGTCGAGTTCGCGCTTCGGCGTCAGCCAGCCTTCGTCGCGGTACAGCGCCGGCACACGCAGCGCGAGCCAGCGCACCGGGCGCAGGCTGGTGAGGATGGTGGACAGGTAGCCGCCGTAGCTGCTGCCGACCACGGCGATGGCCGAGGGGTCGATGGACGGGTGGCGAGCCAGGCGATCGTAGGCGGACAGCAGGTCGCGCAGGTTGTCTTCGCGGGTGACGCGCTGCTGCCGCTCCAGCGTTCGTTCATGACCGCGCATATCGAAGGTCAGGCATACGCAGCCGAGCCCGGCCAAGCCCTTGGCCCGCGCGATGTCGCGCTTCTGGCTGCCGCCCCAGCCGTGCACGAACAGCACGCCGGGCATTTTCGCGCTTGGCGCCAGCAGGGTCGCGTCGATCTGTTCGTCGTCGACGGCGATTTCCAGCGCCTCACTCCGGGTGTTCATAAGCCTCCACCGTGATGTACTTGGTGATTCGCCCGACCTCCTCGTCGAGGCCATCGAATAGCACGTCCGCCTGTGGGGGTGGAGTCTCCCGACCGCCATAGAGTTCCACCGTCGAGGCCCGCACCGCGCATTGCCCGCCGCCGTGGAACGCCTGGAGCGCAGCCACTTCCGCCCCGCTGGCGCCACCGATGCGCCAAGATTGTTCGAGCACGCCGGAGCGGACCCGCCCCCGAGCGTCCACCCCCTGGCCGATATCGTAGTTGCGCCGCGAGGCCAGCAAGCCGGCGAAGCATGCGCTGGCGGCGCCGTCGTAGAGCTGGGCCTGGGTGACGGCGAGACGTGCCGCCTCCGGCAGGTCGAGCTGCAGCAGCGTGTCGAAGTCGCCCCGCACCACCAGTAGGTCGGAGCCGCCATAGACGGTCTCGCCCTGGTTGTCGACGGTTAGCCGCTGGGTGCCGCAATAGCTGGCCAGCAGCTCGCCGACCCGCACCCGGCCGACGCTGAAGGTGGTCATGCGTTCCAGGTGTTCTTCCAGCACCAGTCCGCAATTCGCCAGCTCGTCGACGCATTGGGCGTCCAGCGCGGCCTCCAGTTCGGCGATGTCGTTGACCACCACTTGCCCTCGACCGGCGGTGGCCCGAACCGGCTTGATGCGGATCGGCCCGTCGGCGAACAGGCGCCGCGCCGCCGTCCGCGCATCGTCGAGGCTGAACACGGTGAAACCCCGGAATACCGCGCGGTCGACATGCTGGCCGAAAGCCGCCGACCAGCCGGCCGGCGCCGCCGCCTTCGGCCGCACCAGCGGATGGGTGATGGCCTTGGTGGCCATGAAGGGATGCGGTACCACGCCGCCGAACAGATCCCGCTCGCTGGCGATACCCAGTCGGCGGGCTTCGTCGAGACCGACGATGCTGTCGCTCGGCACGAAGTAGACCGGTTCCGGCGGGCGGGCCGTGGGGTCGAAATCGCCGCGGAAGTCCATCCCCAACAGCGCCGCGAGACGCTGCGCCAGCGCCGCGTGCACCACCCGCTCGTGCTGTGGCTCCGAACGCCGGTTGGGATAAAGCACGACACTGCCGCGCGCCTTCGGCGCCGTACGCACGACACGAACATCGGCGCCTTCACGATCGGGATATGAGAGGAGCACCAGCAGAGGCGCGCCGGGCTGGGCCATCGCCGCATATGCCGCAGGCGCGTCGTCGATCGCGAACGGCGTCGCGGCCGTCAGATCGTTGCACGGAGCCCACTGGC
>CBFGOS010000236.1:0-4012 GCA_965650425.1 uncultured Lysobacter sp.
GGCGCAGCGAGAACGCGATGGCCGCGTATTCCTTCGATGGCATCAACCGCCTGTTTTCGAACGACGCACTGCTGCCAACGCTGGTCCGTGGGCCTTTGCTGGGTGCGGTGGGGCGAGTGCCCGCACTCGCCCATCTGTTCTGGCGTCGAGCGGCAGGACTGTAAACGCAACGCCCCGGCATGGCCGGGGCGCGGGGCGGAAGGCGCGGTGATACGCAGACTGCGGCGCCAAGATGATGCCCTGCTACGGGTTACATCCAGCCCTTCAGTTCGTCCTTCGACAGTCGGCCGTCACGATTGACGTCCACGGCGCCGAATTCAGCCGAGAGCGTGGCGTTTGCGCGCACCTCGCCGCGACTGAGCGAGCCATTCTTGTTCGCATCCAAGGCATCGAAGTCGATCTTGTAGTCACCCACGACCGAATTGGACGGGCTGTTGGTGAACGTGACCTGCGCCTGGGCGGCGCCCTGTGCGGACGGAATGGCCGGCGGCGTGGCCGGGGGCGCCGGCGGCATCTTTGCCGCGGCCTCGGCATTGGCGGCGGCAGACTGGGCGCTCTCGGTGGCGTCCATTGCGGTGTAGGCCGCGCCGCGAGCCTCGGTGGCGGCAGCGCGGGCTTCGGCGGCCGCGGCGACGGGGTTGGCTCCGCGCTCGGCAGCGGTGCGTGCGGACTGGGCCTTGTCGGCTGCGCTCACTGCTTGGTTAGCGGCGGTATGGGCCGTAACCGAGGCCTGATGGGCCGAGTGTGCGCTGTGGGCTGCCGCGGCCGCGCCTTCGGCGGTCACGGCGCCAGCATCGCGGGTCTGGGCAGCGGTCTGGGCCGCATCCTGGGCCATCTCAGCGTTCTGGCGGGCCGTTTCCGCGTCCTCGGCGGCGATTTCCGCCTCAGTGGATGCCTGGACCTTGGCCTGGGTCTTGGAAGGGGTCTGCGCCAGGGTCGGGCCGGCCAAGCCGAGACTCACGGCCAACGCGGCGAACAGCGGGGCGTGCATGTACTTCATGGGGCAACCTCACGGTGGGGGAGCGAGGAACGTAGTCCCGCTGGCATAAACCCCACGTCAAAGTGTGCAATCCAAGCTGAACGGGCGCGCGCTCAGCGCGGCGTCGCAAACACCGTGATCTCTTCCCGGTCGTGGTACAGCTGGCGGGCACGCACGACCATCGGTCTACCCGCCTGCGCCTGGAACAGGTCGAGGCACAGGCGCGTCTCGTCCCAGCGCTTCTTCATCGGCAGCTTGAGGTTGAAGATCGTGTGGCGGCACCAGCCTTCCCGCACCCACGTGGCCATGCGCTCGGCGACACGGCGCGGCTGTTCGACCATGTCGCACACCATCCAGTCGAGTGGGGCCTTGGGTTGCCAGTGGAAGCCGTCGGCACGCAGGTGCTCCACCTTGCCGGTATCGAGCAGGTGCGGACGAATCGGGCCATTGTCGACGGACGTGACGTGCAGCCCGTGACGTACCAAGACCCATGTCCAGCCACCGGGGGACGCGCCCAGGTCGGCACCGCGCATGCCGTCGCGCAGCAGGCGCTTGCGCTCGCCGTCGTCGAGCAGGGTGAGCAGGGCTTCTTCCAGCTTCAGAGCAGATCGGCTCGGCGCGTCCGGGTGCATGCGCAGGCGGGGAATGCCCAGCGGCCACGGTGCGGCGTCGCGGGTGTCGCTGCGCGCGAGCATGGCGTGCTGGCCGCTGAGGAACACCACGTGGAGGCGCGGCCGACTGGGGTCATCCTGGCGGCTGAGCCAGCCCGCCTCGCGCAGTGCCGGACGCAGGGCATTGCCGAAGGCTCGGGCAAGGCCCGCCAGCGGCTTGCCGTCGTCGGAGTCGGGGTGCTCGACCCAGAGTTCGCCGAAGGTGCTGCGCGAGCCGGTCGTCTCCGTCGCGTCCAGCGCGGCGAGGATCGGGGTGATGCGGTCGGCGGGAGGCAGGTCGTGCAGGTCGGCCAATCGCAGCAGCTTCTGCCGGGCGAAGATCAATTCGTGAAGGGGCAGGGCACGATCGAGCGCGGCCGCCTCATGGCAGACAAACTCCACGTAACCGCTGCCACGTTGGGTGCGCGCGTACCCGGCAAAGCCCGCGTCGGCGGCCCGTTCGGTGAGTTCGGCGGCGAGTTCTGGCTCGAAGCCGGCGCGGCAGAAGCAGAGGAGGGCGTCGGCATTCATGGGCGGAGGGCGGGGCTCATCAGTACTTCAGGCCGCCCTGCTCGCCGTACGTGCGCAGCACCGCACGCGCGGCATCGCGCTGCAGGTCGCGCACCACGGCAATGCCCCGGCGTTCCAGTTCGCCGACCCAGTCGGCGGGTAGCGGCCCTTCGTCGAACTCGGTGAGGGCTTCGACATCCTCTGCCCGCGCGCCGATCAGTAGGCGGTCAATTCCCGCCCAGACGGTAGCGCCATAGCACTGGCAGCAGGGCTGCGATGAAGTTGCCATGGTGATCGGCCCGCATGGGGCGCCCTCGAGCGTCTGGTTCAGGCGTGGGCGTTGGGTGCGGCCTTGGGCAAGCATGTAGGCCATGGTTTCGGCATGGGCCAGCGAGCAGGCATGCGGCAGTACGCGGTTGACCCCGACGGCGATGATGCGGTCCTGCGGATCGAAGACCGCCGCGCCGAAGGGGCCGCCGCTGGCGGCCTCCACGTTGAGGCGCGACAACTCGATGGCCAGTGCGACCTTGGCCTCGTCGCCGGCATACCCGCGCGAGGTGTCGACGTGTTCATGGACCCATGCCGGCAGCGTGAGGTGGATCTGGGCGTACAGCATTACCTCACCTCCAGATCGGCCGCGTCGGATTCGCAGTGGCATTCACCCTGGCGCGCGAGCGCTCCAGGCGACGTGAAGGAGGGTAGGCGCATCGCGGCACGCTCAGGCCTTGGTCGCCCAGGTATCGCGCAGGGTCACGCTGCGGTTGAACACCGGTGCGTCGGCGCGGTGGTCGTAGCGGTCGGCGACGAAATAGCCCATGCGCTCGAACTGGAACGATTGCTCCGCCTCTGCACTCGCGGCACTCGGTTCCACGTAGCCGGTGACGACGCGACGGGACTCTGGGTTCAGGTAATCCTTGTAGCTCTTCCCGCCTTCGTCATTGTCCGGGTCGGGCACGGTGAACAAACGGTCGTACAGGCGGACCTCGGCCTTCACGCCGTGCTTCGCACTGACCCAGTGGATAGTGCCCTTGACCTTGCGGTTGGCGCCTTCCATGCCGGGTCGGGATTCCGGGTCGAGGGTGCAGCGCAGTTCCACCACGGTGCCATCGGCATCCTTCACCACCTCGTCGCAACGGATGATGCCGGCGCCGCGCAGGCGCACGTCACCGCCCAGCGTCAGGCGCTTGAAGCCCTTGGGTGGGACTTCCTCGAAGTCCTCGCGCTCGATCCACAGTTCCCGCGCGAACGGCACGCTGCGTTCGCCGAAGGCCTCGTCCTTGGGGTGGTTGCTGAAGGTCAGTTGCTCTTCGTGCGACTCGGGCAGGTTGGTCAGCACCAGCTTGATCGGGTCGATGACGGCCATGCGACGCGGCGCGGCGCTGTCCAGGTCGTCGCGCAGCGCACCTTCGAGGATGGAGAGGTCCAGCAGCGAGTTCTGCTTGCTGATGCCGACGCGGTCGACCATCAAGCGCAGCGCGCTGGGCGTGTAGCCGCGGCGGCGGATGCCCTGCAGCGTCGGCATGCGCGGGTCGTCCCAGCCGTCGACCAGGCCTTCCTGGACCAGCGCCATCAGCTTGCGCTTGCTCATGACCAGGTAGTTGAAGTTCAGGCGCGAGAACTCGATCTGGCGCGGCTTGGCGGCCTCGAAGGGCAGGCCCTTGTCGGTCAGCGGCTTCACCAGTTCCGGCGACTGCGCAAGGCCCACCTTGTCCACGCACCAGTCGTACAGCGGACGGTGGTCCTCGAACTCGAGCGTGCACAGCGAGTGCGTGATGCCTTCGATCGCGTCGCTGAGCGAATGCGCGTAGTCGTACATCGGGTAGATCGGCCAGTCGTTGCCGGTGTTCTGGTGCTCGACGTGCTTGATGCGGTA
>CBFGOS010000237.1:0-3982 GCA_965650425.1 uncultured Lysobacter sp.
TCTGGAGCCGCGACCAGGACTTGCCTGGCCCCTTCATGTCGGCCGCGGGACAGATCGAGCCCCAAGCCCACGCGATGGGCGCGATGATCAGGCACACCAGTCCCAGCGTCGACGACGACAGCGCGCTGCCCGCGTTGAGCCACAGCACGCCCAGGAAACCGACCACCAGGCCAACCCACTCGATCTTCGAGGGATGGCGCCCGCGCAGCATCGCGAACACGCCGGCAAACAGCGGCATCGACGCCACCGCAATGGCGGCCAGCCCGGAGCCGACCTCGGTCTCGGCCAGGTTCACCAGTCCGTTGGACAGCAGCACCATCCAGATCGACAGCACCCACAGCGTGCGCCACTGCTTGCCGGTTGGGCGTGCCTCGCCCCGCGCACGCAGCACCGCATACATGATCGCGCCGGCCAAGGCCATGCGGATCGCACCCAGCAGGAATGGCGGGTAGCTCTCCAGCGCGAAGCGGATGGCCAGGTACGTGGAGCCCCACAGGATGTAGACCGAAGCCAGCGCGATGGCGATGGCGGCGGCCGAGGCGGGTCGGGCGGAAGCGGCGGTACTCATGGGGGAGCGGCTCGGCAGAGGGCTGGGCGCGGCACAGGTGCGGTGCCACGGATTGACCCGTGCCACCCGCCCAAGGCCGGGATCGCACGCACGCCAACCGCGCCGGGCCGGTCGCTCCTGCGAGCCGTGCCCCGGCGCCAGCCGTGCGACGAGTCCAGTCAGCGTAGCCGCTGGCCACGCACGGCGATTGAAAATTAATGCGCGATCACGCAAGAATTTTGCATGGAGAATCTGCCCTCACTCGACGAGTTCGACCATCGTCTACTCGAACTGCTGCAGCGCGACGCCGACATCACCCTGACGGCGCTGGGCGAGGCGGTGGGCCTGTCGGCCAGCGCGGTGCAGCGGCGCATCACCCGCTACCGCGCCAGCGGCCTGCTGCGGCAAGTGGGCGTACTGGACGCCCGCCAGCTGCCCAGCGTCACGTTGGCCTCAGTGCTGGTGGCGATGGAACGCGAAGGCGCCAAACGCCACGCCGCGTTCACCGCGCGCATGCGGGCCGCCCCGGAGGTCCAGCAGTGCTACGTGCTGGCCGGCGACTGGGATTACCTGGTGATCCTGGCCACCACCAGCCTGGCGCACTGCCGCGAGGTCGCTGAGCGGCTTTTCGTCGACGAGGGCACCATCCGGCGTTACGAGACGCGGATGGTCTTCGACGTGGTGAAGACCGGGCTGCAGTTGCCCACGCGGGTGGCGGGGCGGCGGAGAAAGTGAGCGTCAGGCACGGAAGGCCCGCCAAGCCCACAGGCCAAGCGCACTGAGAATCGCGAGCCAGATTGCTGCAATGACCCAGGCCATGGCACGACTGACGGGCCGATCGGCCACCGCCGCCGCCTGCTCACGGGCGGAGTGCATGACCACAGGCGGCACCAGTCGCACCACCAGGGTCAAGCCGAGTGGCAGGAGGATGAGGTCGTCCAGAAGCCCCAGGACGGGGATGAAATCGGGAATCAGATCGATCGGACTCAAGGCGTAGGCTGCCACCGCGATGGCAAGCAGCCGCACCGGCCACGGCGTGCGCGGGTCACGTGACGCGAAGTAGACCACCAGCGTTTGCCGCTTGAGGTCTTTGGCCCATTTGCGAAGTTCCAACATGCACGAAGAATGCCTGGATGATGCCGAGGCGTTTCGCCGCCGCGACCGTGTCAAAAGGGTGTCACACCACGCGGGGCGTCGACGTGAGCTTGCCTGACCCCCACGGCTGGCGCGCCCCCACTGGACGCTCACGGCATCTTGCCAAGACCTGTCGCAGGCTCATGTTTCAAACCGATGGAGGTTGACATGAACAAGCCATACCAGCGTGACGAGATGACCCAGAAGCAGGACTTCGAAAAGGCGAAGCGCGACCATGCGCAAGCAGAGTCGGAACGCAAGGAGCACGACGCAACCGCGAAGGCCCAGCGCGGGGCCGATGAAGAAGAGTAAGGCCCGGCTGGCAGCGCACTAGTGCGCGAAACGCGTTGCGTCGATCCGGCGGCGCGTTCAGGAAGGATCAGGCGAACGAAGGTGCGGCGCGACCATGGCCGACAGGCGCGCCCGTTGGCCATTGGAGAGCACCCGGAAAGGTATGGGCATACCGCCTTGGCCCTTCTCGATCAGGAAACCCGCCGCATACGCATGCACCGCTGTTACTTCGGACCACGGGACGGACGCCTCGCCATGCTTTGAACGCCGCGTGATCCCGGCGTCGTCAATCTGGAAGTGGCACGTACCCACGCGATAGGACTTGACCAGAAACATCACGCAACCGACCAGCGTCACCATCACGCGAACCGTGTGCCGATCCAGCGCCGATGCGTCCGGCGGGAGGCCCGTTTGGAGCGCGTGCTCCCGCACGAAGGCCAAGTACTCGCCGAGGCGATATCTGACCGAAAAGCGGATCAACTCGTTCATCAGCCACCGCGTCAGCGTGGGTCAACAGTCAACCCTCTCCCGGCGGGCACCGGTTCGCAGGCACCCAGGCCACTTCTGAGGGCGCGTTCCAGTAGCGGTCGACCACGACGCCCCGATGGTCCACCACAACGCCAAGGTAGCGGACCAACGGGTCCCAGGCCACCACCCAGGTGACTACGCGCGTGTTCCCCACCCAGCCGTCCCGGCTAGGGGTGCCCAAGCGCTGGGTGAGCTCAGTGAGTGTGGTGCGGCAGAGCTGGACCGATCGGGCCACCTCATCGCCGCCGGCGATCGGACGTTCCTCGTCGGCCGGCGCCGTCGCGCACCCGGACAGGGCCCCCAGAAACAGGAGTGTTACACCGGCTTTTCGCATCGCGAACTCCATGGGCT
The DNA here is from genome assembly GCA_965650425.1 of uncultured Lysobacter sp. Taxonomy (GTDB): domain Bacteria; phylum Pseudomonadota; class Gammaproteobacteria; order Xanthomonadales; family Xanthomonadaceae; genus Aerolutibacter. The sequence continues at coordinate 2,852 of CBFGOS010000237.1, forward strand.
TTGGCTGTGGCGCCTAGCGCCTGGACGTGGATGGCGCGTTAGACCGCGGGACCGGCTAGCCCGCGCTCACTTTTTTCGCTTGAGCACGACCCAAAAAAGAACACCTGTCACGACCAGTGCAACACCGATACCGAGGTTGGACTGGGGTACGAATGCCTCAACAAAACTGGCAATTTTCTGGCCGTAGCCGTAACCCTTGTTGTACGCATCGCCTTGGGCTTGCGCAGCTGCGGAGCTGCTGGCAACGAATGCAGTCGCCGCCAGAGAAAGTTTAGACATATGGTGCACTGCTATCACTCCTTCAAATGCAGGCCAAACGCCTGAATAAAGCCGAGCCGCGTAGCGGCTACGGCTTGATTGAACCGTCAGGCCTTAGTCAGCCGATACAGCTGAAGCGCGCTCGGCACCCTTGTAGCCGTCCTGGTACCCGGCCACGAAGCCTGGAAGGCCGCCAGCCGCCAAAAGTGCCAGTGCCGCCGTAACGAGCAAATTGCGGTTGTTCTTGCGATAGCCAAGAGCAAGAAGCACAAATCCAAGAACCAGTAACGCAATCGCTATGTAGTACACCTTTTTCTCTCCTTGGTAAGGTCTAACACCTGAGTCAAGCCGCACCGCCATGCGGCGGCGGCTTGGACGCAATGTTAGGGCGCAACGCGTTGAGTTGGAAACCACCCGGTGGCGTATGGCCCTTCGCACCGGCTTGCTATCGCAGGATACAAGGCGCCCGCCGCCTCATCGGCCAAGTAGCCACCACCTGCGCTCACGACGGAGCCAAACGGTGAATGATGAGGGTGCCCCCCACCATACCCGTCAAGCGAACAACGTCCGTGCGCGGCGGCGGTAAAGGCATCTTGGCCAGGAAAGGCTTCGACGCGAAGCGGCTTCGGCTTGAATGAATTGCTAGGCCTGCGTCCCGACGAGCGGGAGCAAGCGTGAATCCTCCAATGCAGCGAGACGATGCCCGATGCCTGAGAGGTAGTCCTGGTTGGAGGCAAACTCTAGAAAGGACGCGACGCTTGATTGGCGGACGAGCATGGCCGCGTCCCAGCGCTCATGACTGGGACCGATCAGGAACTCGCCTCCCTGGCCGAAGAACAACACCTCACCCCCAGACGCTTTCAGGTGCGGAAG
>CBFGOS010000238.1:0-3982 GCA_965650425.1 uncultured Lysobacter sp.
GGTACAGCGGCATGCGCGACTGCGCCAAGCAGAACACCAGCAGGGGCAGGCCGATCCACAGGGCCAGCAGCAGCGTGGATGCGTCCTCGCCGCGTGCCGCGCGATTCCCGCGCCAGCGCCGTGCGTGCGCCGGCAGCGCACGCGCCCAGCGCCACAGTGGCGCGGTCCACGGCAGCGTGCCCAGCAGCAGGGTGGGGGCATACACCTTCAGCCAGCCGTACCACTCGCCATGCCGCCCGAACTCGTTGGTGGTGACGCGGTTCACCACTTCATCGCCAATGAAGTATTCGAACAGGCCCGGATGGTTGAGCACCACGGCCACGTACCAGGGCAATGCCAGCAACACGAACAGCGCCAGCCCCCACCAGTGCAGCGTGCGCCGGCGCTGCTCGCGCGGCAGCAGCAGGTTGAATGCGAACACCACCAGCAGCGGCAGCAGCGCAGGCGGCCCCTTGGTCAGGAACGCCAGCGCGAACGCGGTCCACATCAGTGCGATCCAGCCGAGCGCGGTGCGGTCGCGAGGTGCGCCGTCCACCCGCCATTGCACTTCCACGAAGGCATGCAGCGCCAGCGTGACGAAGGCCGACAGCAGGAAGTCGGTGGTGATCAGCTGGGAGGCGCCGAGTGGCAGCAGCATCGTCGCGTAGACGACGGCGGCCTGGTGCTCGGTGCCGGGCTGCAGCCGACGCGCCAGCCGCCACACCAGCCACACCGACAGCAGGTAGGCGAGTGCGGCCGGCAGCCGAGCCGCCCAGGGCGTGTGGCCGAACACGGCGACGCTGGAGGCGATCGCCCAGTAGGTCAGGGGTGGTTTGGTCCAGTGCCCGACTTCGTGGTGGCGGCGCGGATTGAGCCAGTCGCCGCTGTCGAGCATGTTCAGCGCGACGTTGGTGTAGCGCCCCTCGTCCGGGTCCCAGATGCCGCGGCTGCCGAGGAAACCGAACGCCAGCACCAATGCCAGCACGCCGATCCAGAACCCCGGGGTACGCAACAGTCGTGGCATGGCAGGCCCGTGCAAGCGAATGCGCGGACTGTAACCGAAGACCTGCGGCGGTTTATTGACCGTCGCGCCCGATGCCGCTTAGAGCATGCGGCGCAGGGTGTCGTCGCGGCGCACCAGGTGGTGGTAGAGCGCGGCCAGCACGTGCAGGCCGATCACCCAGTAGAAGATTTCGCCGATCTCGTGATGCAGGTCTTCGAGCTGGTGCGCCAGGTCCTCGTTGGGCGCGAGCAGCGACGGCAGTGCCACCTGGGTGAATGGCACGTACAGCGTCTTGTCGTCCGCCCAGGCGGTGGCCAGGCCCAGCAGCGGCATCACCAGGATGAAGGCGTACAGCGCCAGGTGCAGCAGCTTGGACGGCACCGCCTGCCACGCCGGGATGGCGGGCGTGATCGGCGGCACCATCGCGCGCACGCGCAGGGCCACGCGCCAGATCGCAAGCGCGAGGACGGTCAGGCCCGTCCAGAAGTGCGCCTGCATCATCGCCGCGCGCGCCGGCGTGCCGCGCTCGAACAGCCCGCGCTGCTCGACGAACAGGTAGACGGCCAGGATCAACACCGCGACCAGCCAGTGCAGGTGGCGCAGGCCGGCGCTGTAGCGAGGGCGGGGCAGGGTGTTCATCGGGTTCGGCTCCGTTGGCGGCCATCAGGGGCCGGGGCAGTGGATGGTCGCGTGGACGAAGGGCGTGCGTTGGGCTGCCGTCAATATGACCGCGCGTGCGCACGGACTCAACGGACCTGCGCGATCCAGTCCTCGAGGTTGTAGTAGTTGGTGACGCGACGGATGCGGCCGTCGTGCACCTCGAAGAACGCGCCGCCCGGCAACACATAGGTCTGCCCGTGGGCCTCCGGCAGGCCGGGGTCGCTGGCCAGGTAGGTGCCGTGCACCACGTATTCGGCGGCGGCGCGGGTGCCGTTGGGCGAGGTCATCACCACAATGTCGCGCAGTTGCTCGCGGTAGCTGGCCTCCATTCGCGCCAGGAAGCGGGCGAAGGCGGCCTTGCCGGTCTCGCGCGGACCCTGGTTGAGGTCGTGCACCACGTTGTCGTCCAGCAGCGCCAGCATGCCTTCCCAGTCGCCGCGGTTGAATGCCGCGTAGTAGTCCAGCACCACCTCGGTGGCGCGGTCGTTGCTGCGGGTGCCGTCGATCTTCATGGGGCCTCCTCGGCGCACTGGGCGAACAGGGTGGGCAACGCGTCGAGGTCGACGTTGCCGCCGGAGAGGATGATACCGACGCGCTGTCCCGCGAAGGCCGCCGGATGCGCCAGCACGATCGCCAGCGCCACCGCCGAGCTGGGCTCGGCCACGACCTTGGTGCGCTGCCACAGCAGGCGCATCGCGGCGACCACCTGCGCATCGGTGGCGGTGAGCACTTGCACCCCGTGGCGCTGCAGCAACGCGAAGTTGGGCGCGCCCAGCGTGCCGCGCAGACCGTCGCAAATGGTGTCGGGCGTGAAGTCGGTGACGCGCTCGCCCCGTTGCAGCGACGCGAACGTCTCTGCGGCCCCGGCCGGTTCGGCGCCGATCACCCGGCAGCCGGGCGCGCGCGCGGAGGCCGTGATGGCCGTGCCGCCAATCAGGCCGCCGCCGCCCACGGGCGCCACCAGCACGTCCAGCGCCGGCACGGCGGCGAGCAGTTCCAATGCCGCAGTGCCCTGCCCGGCGATCACGCGCGGGTCGGTGTAGGGGTGCACCAGCGTCGCGCCGGTCTCGGCCTGCACCTCGGCGCAGCGCGCTTCGCGGGCGGCGATGGTCGGTGCGCACGGATGCAGGGTGGCGCCGTAGGCCCGGATGGCGGCGAGTTTCGCGGCCACCGCACCCTCCGGCACCACCACGTGGCAGGCGATGCCACGGGTCCGTGCCGCCAGGGCCAAGGCCGCGCCATGGTTGCCGGAGGAGTGGGTGACCACGCCGCCCGATGCGACGTCGTCCTCCAGTGCCCACACGGCGTTGCACGCACCGCGGAACTTGAACGCGCCGGCACGCTGCAGCGGCTCGGCCTTGAAATGCAGTTCGCAGCCGGCCATCGCGTCGAGGCTGTGCGAGCGCAATACGGGCGTGGCATGGATGTGCGGGGCGATGCGGGCGGCGGCCTGGAGGACGTCCTCGAAGCCGGGCAGGTCGGGGGAAGGCGCTGTCATCCCCGAGAGCCTACTCCAGATGCTCCGGGCCCAAATCCCGTCTGGCATGAAGGCCCGCCAACGGCGCGTGCGCGTGGCGCGTGGCGGGGGCTGGATTAAGCGATAGTTCAATGGCTTGGCCGCAGATTGCCGGCAAGTACCCGGGGGATCCGATCATGTTCCGCAAACTGCTCCTGCCCGCCGTCGCCGCCACCCTGGTTGCCGGGTGCGTCACCACCGATTACGACTATCGCGGTGGCCGTGGCGATTACTACTACGGCCAGCCGTCCACCGAGTATCGCTACCCCGGCGGCTACTACCCGTATGGCCCGTACCCCTATGGTTCCTACGGGCGCTACCCGTACGGCGCCTACGGCTATCCCTATTACGGGTATCCGTATGGGGGGTATTACCGGTACCCGTACTACTACCGTCCGGGCTACCCGACGTACCCGCGGCCGCCGCATCAGGGCCGGCCGGGCACCGACCGTCCCGCGCCGTGGCGCAACTACGACGAGATCATCCGCCGCCGCCAGGGGCAGGGTGTTCCGCCGGCCGGCGGCGCCATCGGGCCCTCGACGGCCGTGCCGCGGCCGATGGCGCCCTCGCCGGTGCCGCGTAATAGTGGCTCGCGGATGGAGCAGGTGATACGGCAGGCGCAGCAGCGCGAGGGCGAGCGCCGGCGGACCGACGACCCTTGAGCGGGGCGGCGCAAAGGCTTCGCCCGCGAGCCGGAGGAGATCCACAAGTTCCAGACGGCCACCAAGGCCGTGCAGGACCAGCAGCAGTCGATCTTCTGGACGGTCTCAGTCTTTTCCCCCGCCATCGGCCTGCTCACGCAGGTGAACCTGGTGGTCCTGATG
>CBFGOS010000239.1:0-3970 GCA_965650425.1 uncultured Lysobacter sp.
CGTCGAGCACGCCGTCCCGGTTGGCGTCCTGGCGGTGGAAGGCCTCGGCCAGGCGTCGCCGGTGTTCGGTCAGGCTGACCTCGCGGCCGCGGCCACCCGGCAGTTCGTCCGGGGTGAGGCGGTCGTCGCCGTTGCGGTCCATCTGCGCGAAGGCGTAGCCCATCCAGGCCTGGTACTCCGGCAGCGAGACACGGCCGTTGCCGTCGGTGTCCATGCGTGCCAGGTAGTCGCGCGTGGCGGTCACCTGGGCCGCTGCCACGCCCGGTCCCGCCGCGGCAAGAGCGCCGGCCAGCCACAGGCCGCCCCAACGAAGGGCGGGGAAGCGGTGTCGGACAGTTGGGCGCAGGCGGGCGAACGCGGGGGCCGGCATCAGGCGTTCCGGAACGGGATCTGGGGGACCGATCATGCCATCGCGCCAGCAGGCGCCGCATGAACCGGTGCCCACCGCAGCGGTCGCCGCTGGGCCGCAGGCGCAGCGTGCATCGCCCCGGCGCGGGACCCGGCCGGTAAGCTGCGCGCATGCCCGAATTGCCCGAAGTCGAAACCACCCGCCGCGGCCTCGCGCCGCACGTCGAAGGCCGCCGCGTCACCGGCGTGGTGCTGCGCCGCCCTGACCTGCGCTGGCCGATCCCGTACGAGATCGTGGACACCCTGCCCGGCCAGCGCATCGACGCCGTGCGCCGCCGCGCCAAGTACCTGCTGCTCGACACGGCCGCCGGCAGCGCGCTGTTGCACCTGGGCATGTCGGGCAGCCTGCGGGTGCTGCCGGCGGACACCCCGTTGCGCGCGCACGACCACGTCGACGTCGCCCTCGATTCGGGCCAGGTGCTGCGCTTCAACGACCCGCGCCGCTTTGGCTGCCTGCTGTGGCAACCCGCCGGCGATACCCACGAACTGCTGCGCGACCTGGGCCCCGAGCCGCTTTCGCAGGCGTTCGACGGCGATTACCTGTTCGCGCGCAGCCGCAAGCGCGCGGCGCCGGTGAAGACGTTCCTGATGGACCAGAAGGTGGTGGTGGGCGTCGGCAACATCTACGCCGCCGAGGCGCTGTTCGCCGCAGGTATTTCCCCCTTGCGCGAAGCGGGCAAGGTCTCGCGCGAGCGCTACATCGCACTGGCCGATGCAGTGAAGGCCATCCTCGGCCATGCCATCACCCGCGGCGGGACCACGCTGCGCGACTTCATCAGCCCCGACGGCGCGCCCGGCTACTTCGAGCAGGAATTGTCGGCCTATGGGCGCGGCGGGGAGCCCTGCCCGCGGTGCGGGCGGCCGCTCAAGCAGGCCACCATTGGCCAGCGCGCCAGCGTCTGGTGCGGGCACTGCCAGCGCTGACCCTTCGCGCACGCAATTTCGGTGCCAAGAAATTGTCGCCACTCCGCCACGTGACACCGGTGGGCAACGCGCTATAGTCGGGCGACACGAGCCTCGGGGGAGGTGAGATGTCCGATACCGCCGAAATCACGGTGTTGCTGGATGCAGCGCGCGACGGTGACCGCGGTGCGCTTGATCGCGTGCTGGCGACGCTGTACCAGGAACTCCACACCATGGCCCGCCGCCAGCTTGCCGGGCAGCACGGGCACACGCTCGACGCCACCGCACTGGTGCACGAGGCCTACCTCAAGCTCATCGGCCGCCGCGAGGCGCAGTTCGACGACCGCGGCCACTTCTTCGCCTATGCCGCTTCAGCCATGCGCAGCGTCGTGGTCGACTATGCGCGCCAACGCCTGGCACAGAAGCGCGGCGGCGACCTGCACCGCGTGACCGACCTGCCCGAGGACATTTCCGGCGGCCTGCGCCTGGACGAGGAAACCCTCGGCCTGGACACCGCGCTCAACCGCCTGGCGGCCGTCGATCCGCGCTTGGCCCAGGTCGTGGAACTGCGCTATTTCGGCGGCCTGTCCGAACTGGAGATCGCCGCGCTGCTGCAACGCTCCGAGCGCAGCATCCGTCGCGACTGGCAGAAGGCACGCATGTTCCTGCTCGCATCGCTGCGAGAATCGTAACGGCGACCCGATGGACCCGGAGCGCTGGCAACGACTGTCACCGCTGCTCGACGCACTGCTGGAGCTTGGGCCCGATGCGCGCGCCGAGCACCTGGAGGCGATGCGGGCCGAGGACGCGGCGCTGGCCGAGGAACTCGGCACGCTGATCGCGCTGGACGAGACGCACGCGGACTTCCTCGCCGAGCCCGCGGTGAACATCCCGACCGGGCCCGGCCCCGGCGCCGTGGTCGGCCCCTACCGGCTGGAACGGCTGCTGGGCGAAGGTGGCATGGGCCAGGTCTGGCTGGCCGCGCGGGCCGACGGCCTGTACCAGCGTCGCGTGGCGCTCAAATTGCTGCGCCCGGGCCTGGCGGACACCAACCTGCGACTGCGCTTCACCCGCGAACGCGAAATCCTGGCGCGCCTCACCCATCCCCACATCGCGCGCCTGCTGGACGCCGGCGTCAGCCAGGACGGCTTGCCGTACCTGGCGCTGGAGTACGTCGACGGCATCCCCATCACCGACTGGTGCCGCGACAACCACACGCCGCTGGAACTGCGGCTGCAGATGTTCCACCAGATCTGTGACGCGGTCAGCCACGCGCATGCCAACCTGATCGTCCACCGCGACCTCAAGCCGTCCAACATCCTGGGCACGCCCGCCTGCGACGTGCGCCTGCTCGACTTCGGCATCGCCAAGCTGCTGGACCATGATGCGCCGGTGGTGGAGCGCACCCGTACCGGCGCGCGCGCCTTCACCCTGCATTACGCGGCGCCCGAGCAGGTGCGCGGCGAGCCGGTCAGCACCATGACCGACGTGTACTCGCTGGGCGTGCTGCTGTACGAGCTGCTCACCGACAGCAAGCCGTACCGGCCACGGCGCAAGAGCGATGCCGCGTGGGAAGAGGCCATCCTCACCGCCGATCCGTTGCGGCCATCGCAGACCCTGTTGCGCGAAGCCGAACTGCACCCGCGCGAGACCCACGTCCTGCGCCGCCGCGCGCGCGTGCTCGCCGGTGACCTCGACAACATCGTGCTCAAGGCGTTGTCCAAGCAGGCCGTGCAACGCTATCCCTCGGTGGAGGCGCTCGCACTGGACCTGCGCCGCCACGAAATGGGGCGGCCGGTGCTGGCCCGCCCGGACAGCGTGGGCTACCGCCTGCGCAAGTACCTGCACCGCCACCGCTGGGCCTTGGCGAGCGGTTCGGCGGTGGCGCTGGTGATGATCGCCGCACTGGGTCTGGTGGCGTGGCAAGCCCGCGAGGCGGTGCGCGAAGCCGGCCGCGCCCAAGCGATCCAGGACTTCATGCTGGGCGTGTTCGAGAACGCCAGCGTGGGCGGCGGCGGACAACCGCTGGACCTGCGCGGCCTGCTGGACGCCTCCCTCGAGCGCGGCCAACGCGAACTGGCGCGCGAGCCACGCGCCCGCGCCGAATTGATCGGCCTGGTGGCGCGGTTGCGGATCGGCCTGGGTGACTACACCGACGCCAAAGCCCTGCTCGAACGCCAGGCCACGATCCTCGACAACAGCCCGGACATGCCAGACAGCCTGCGCCTGGAATCGCTCACCCAGCGCGGCCGCGTGCTGCGCCTGCTCGACCGGCCGCGCGACTGCATCGACCTGATGCAACCGGCGTTGGCGGGTGCGCGGCGGCAGCAGGCACAACTGCCGCCGCAGGTGGCCGAGTTCTACTCACAGCTGGGCCGATGCCGCCGCGCCAATGGCGAGCGCAAGGGCGCCCGCCAGTTGTTCGAGCACGCGTTGGCGCTGCGACGCGAGGGTGCCGGCGACCGCATTGGCGAGGTGGCCAATTTGATGGACATCGCCAACCTGCATGCCGATGACGGCGATGTCGCCACCGCAATCCGCCAGTTGGAGGACGCGCGCACGACCTTGCGCGAGGCCGCAGGTCAACGCCATCCGATGCTGGTCGACATCGGCCGCAGCCTGGCCAGCCTGTATCAGGCACGGGGCAGCCTGGCGGCGG
>CBFGOS010000240.1:0-3967 GCA_965650425.1 uncultured Lysobacter sp.
GCCCTGCACCAGGCGCCCGGAATCCAACCGCCGCTGGTGGCCGCAGCGTGTCGCGAGGTGGTCGTCGTTGGTCACCAGCAACAGGGTGGTGCCGGCTTCGGCATTGAGCGCGAACAACAGTTCGATCACGGCCTGTCCGGTCGCGGTGTCGAGGTTGCCGGTGGGCTCGTCGGCGAACAGCAGCGAGGGCCGGGTGACAAAGGCGCGGGCCAGTGCCACGCGCTGCTGTTCGCCGCCGGACAACTGCCGCGGGTAGTGGTGCAGGCGCGCGCCAAGACCCACCTTCTCCAGGATCGCGCGCGCCGCGGGCTCCACGTCCGCGTCGCCGCGCAGTTCGAGCGGCAACATCACGTTCTCCAGCGCCGTCAGCGAGGGCAGCAACTGGAAGCTCTGGAACACGAAGCCGACCTTTTCACCCCGCACCCGCGCGCGCCCGTCCTCGTCCAGCGTCGACAGCACCTCGCCGTCGAGCGTGACGGTCCCCGAGGTGGGAACGTCCAGCCCGGCCATCAACGACAGCAGGGTGCTCTTGCCGGAACCCGACGCACCGACGATGGCCACGGTCTCGCCTTGCGCGATGGTGAAGCCGACCCCATCGAGGATGGTGAGTTCGCCCGATGGCAACCTCACCCGTTTGCCCAGTCCGGCCACGCGCAGGGCGTGTGCGGCCTCCACCGCGTTGGGGGTTGCTTCAGCGTGGGGTGCGATGCTGTCGGCCATGATGCGTCCTGTCACTGCCCCGCCCCGGCGCACCCGGCGCCGTCACGAGGAGAATCCGAAACCAATGCGCGCGACGACCTTGCCCTGCCCGCCATCACACGCCCATGCATCCCGATATGCGGGATGGCGGCGGCGCGTTCAATGTGCCATCGGTTGGGCGATGCTGCTGGTGGCCGTCGCGCTGCCCGTGCAGGCACAACCGGCAAAGTCGGCCGCGGCCACACCGGCCGCCACCCCCACGCGCACGGTGCTGGTGATGGGCGACTCGCTTTCGGCCGGTTATGGCATGGCGGCGTCGCAGGGCTGGGTGGCATTGACGGGTGATCGCCTGGCCACCCGGAACCCAGGGTGGCGGGTGGTGAATGCCAGTATCAGCGGCGAGACCAGCGCCGGAGGCGCCTCGCGCATCCAGGCCGAGCTCAAGCGCACGCGTCCGTCAGTCGTGGTGATCGCTTTGGGCGCCAACGACGGCCTGCGCGGCCTGCCGCTGGAGCAGACCCGCGGCAACCTCGACCGCATGATCCGCGCGGCCAAGGGCGCCAGGGCGCGGGTGTTGCTGGTGGGGATGCGCATGCCGCCCAACCTCGGCAAGGCGTATACCGACGGCTTCAGCGCCAATTACGCCGCGCTGGCGAAGTCACACGGCGTGACGTTGCTGCCGTTCCTGCTCGAACCCATCGCGCTGGACCGCAAGGCCTACCAGGCCGACAACCTGCACCCCACCGCCGCCGCGCAGCCGAAGCTGCGCGACCACGTGTGGAAGGCCTTGGCGCCCCTGCTGCGCTGACGACCGCGCCCGGGGCCCACGCCCACCGTGCCGCGCGATGCCGGCGGGTGGCCGGCTCAGGCGTGGACGGTGTCCTCGCTGCGCAGCACTTGCCCGAGCATCCACGTCGTGCCCGCGCAGGCCACCAGCACCAGCCCACAGCGCAGCAATTCGCCGGCGGGCAATGGCAGCACGCCCGCCACCGCCGGCCACCACGCCGCACCGTAGATGGCGGCGATCACCGCGCCAGCGATCACCATCGCACCCACCAGCCCGCGCAGCAACAGTTGCTCCACGCGGTCGTCGGCATCGGCCACGGCGGTGGCGCGTTTCGCCACGCTCCGCGCAAAGTCGAACGGCACCGGGTCGAGGGGCGGATGCCGCAATGCCCGGCTGATCAACCGGTACTCCGCGCGTCGAACGTCACCGGCCGAATGCGGAATGCCGGCGCGCTCGTCGCGCATTGCCTGCTCCTGCGCCTGCCATTCGGCTTCGCGGCGCGTGGCGTCGGTCGGGGGCAAGTCGTTCGGTCCAGTGGTGTTCATGCGCTGACTCCCATGGGATCCTGAAGGCGCTCACGCAACTTGGCGCGGCTGCGGAACAGGTGGCTCTTGATCGTGCCTTCGGCCAGGCCGGTGATCGAGGCGATCTCGCCGATGGGCACTTCATCCAGGTGATACAGGGTGAGGATCGTCCGCTGCAGCGGCGGAAGCGATTCGATGGCCGCATGCAGGTGGCCGACCACCTGCTCGTCCGCGCTGGCGGCCTCCAGGTCGAAGCGATCTGCGACGCGATCGAGGAGGCTGGCTCCGTCATTGTCGTCGACGACGTCCACCAACGGGATGCGTTTGCGCTCCAGGTGGCGCTTGGCCATCGAGTACGCCACCTGCCCGATCCATGACTTGAGCGCGCTCTCTTGACGGTACTGGTGCAGGCAGCGGTGCACGCGCAGGAACGTCTCCTGGCACAACTCGCGGGTGTCCTCGGGGTGGCGGACCATGCGCTGGATGATGTGCCAGCACAGGCCTTGGTACTCGTGGACCAGACGCTCGAAGGCGCCCGGGGCATTGGCCAGCACCGCTTCGACCAGCGCGCGATCCGCATCCGACGCCACAGACTGCCCCGCCACGGTTGCGTCCGCGGCGGGCAGGTCGGCGTGGCGGTCGGTGGCGTCCGGCATCGAGTCCATCCCCCCTTGGATACGGCGACGGGCAAAACGGTTGCAGCCAATTGTGCGCCCGGGGCCGCAACGGGCGAGTACCGGCGGCTCAACTCCACTTGGGTACCGCACGTGGCACCCGGACCGCGGACCACGGCCCAGCCGGCGGGAGTGGACGGCCCGCTTGGCCACCGCAGCCGTGCAACCGCTTGCCCAGTGGCCGTATCTACTGCCTCGAACCCGCCGAATGCGGCACCCCATCAGAGGCCATCGCCATGAACAACCTTGAAGTCCTGATCCCGATCACCCTGTTCATCTGCATCGTGTACGCCATCAAGGCGGTGGTGGATGCCCGCACCCGCGCCAAGTTGATCGCCAACAACGCCTCCGAGGAGTTGATGCAGGCGATGCTGGCCGGCGAAGAACACAACCGCCGCCACAGCTCGCTGCGCTGGGGCATCGTGCTGACGGCGCTGGCCATCGGCTTCTTCGTGATCGAGGCCGCGGGCTGGACTGACGTCACCCCGGGCGTGATCGGCGTGCTGCTGGCGGTTACCGGCCTGGGCAACCTCGGCTTCTACCTGACGTCGCGCAAGCTGCGCTGAGGACGCCGGGAGCGTGGGCGATGCGCAACATCGCCCGCGCCCAGTCGAGTAGCCGTCGGGGCTCGCAGATCGCCGGCACCCTCAGGCCGTGCGCCACGCATTGAAGCTGAACACCGCCCGCCCTTCCGGCGGGCTTTTTTCATGGTCTGTCAACGGGTTCCGCCGCGCGCCGCATGGGGCCACAATCGGCCTCTTTCCGCAGTATCGGCACCACGACGCAATGCCCGAGATTTCCCCGAAGCTGGCCCAGCAGATCGCACGCACCATCGCCACCGAGATCGGTGCGCAACCCGCCCAGGCGCAGGCGGCCATCGCCCTGCTGGACGAAGGCGCCACCGTTCCGTTCATCGCGCGCTACCGCAAGGAAGTCACCGGCGGGCTGGACGACACCCAGCTGCGCAACCTGGAGACGCGCCTGGTGTACCTGCGCGAGCTGGAGGACCGCCGCGCCGCGGTGCTGGCCAGCATCGACGAACAGGGCAAGCTGACCGACGAGCTGCGTGCCGAGATCGAGGGCGCCGACACCAAGTCGCGGCTGGAAGACCTCTACCTGCCATACAAGCCCAAGCGCCGCACCAAGGCGCAGATCGCGCGCGAGGCCGGGCTGGAGCCGCTCGCCGACAGCCTGCTGGCCGATCCGTCGCAGGATCCCCAAGTCGCCGCCGCGCAGTTCATCGACGCCGAGAAAGGCGTGGCCGATGCCAAGGCCGCACTCGA
>CBFGOS010000241.1:0-3967 GCA_965650425.1 uncultured Lysobacter sp.
GTCCTCGGCCTGCGCCTAGTCGAATTCGAAGCCGTACTGGAAGCCCGAGCAGCCGCCGCCCTGAATGTACACCCGCAGCTTCAGGTCGGGGTTGCCCTCTTCGGCCACCAGCTCGCGCACCTTGGCGGCGGCGGCGGCGGTGAACTGCAACGGGCGCTCCAGCGACTGGTAGTCCGGCGCCTGGAGGGACTCGGGGGAAATGATGTCCATGCGCTCATGGTGGGGGGCCGGCACCGCGCATTCAAGCCATGCGCACAAGATGCGGCGTTGCATTCGCGCTGTGGGGCACGAAAGCGCGACGATCAGGGGCTGGCCGTGGCACCGCCACTGTCCCGCGCGGCATCGGCCCAGGTGAACGACTCGCTCACCGAACCACCGCTGCGCGGTTGCAGGCGCACCTCCACCCGCACCGGCGAGAAGCCCGCAGGCAGGAACACGTCGCCTTCGACCTGCTGGAAATACTTGAACGAGTACGCCACGGGTGGTGCTTTTGGCTGCCGGCGCAGGTCGCTCCACGCCAGCTTGCGCAGCTTGCCCGCCTGCGTGCCTTCCACGGTCAGCGTCATCTGCCCCGCACTGACACCGCCGCGGTTGAGATTCTGGGTGAGCGTGGCGGCGAAGTGCCACGCATCCGTGCCCTGCGGCTGCAGCCGGATCGCATGCACGCTCAGGCCGCGGCGCTGCCCGGTGGCGCCCACCAGGCGCTCGTAAAACGCCACGTCTGCACGCAGGCCGGCGATCTCTTCCTCGCGCTCGGCCAGCGCGCCCTGCAGGTCACGGTTGGCGTCGCGGCTGATCTGGTCGGAGCGCTTGAGCGTGGCGATCTGCTGCTCCTGCTCCTCGATGTGCGCCTTGGCCACGGCGAGTTGGCGCTCGGAGGCCTCCAGGCGGCCCCGGGTGTCGCCGCTGGCCGGTGCGAACACGCGCCATGCGCCCCAGAGGCCAAACACCAACGAGGCGGCAATCACGGCCGCCAGCACATAGGCGCCGCGCCCACGGCGCAGCGCGGTCAAGGCATCGCCGGCGGTCCCGGCGGTTGAAGGGTTGGCATCCATGGCCACTCCCGGAGGGCGGGTGGAGCGATCAGCCTACTACGGCCGCCGCCTCCTGCCGCGCCTCGCCCAGCGCTGCATCGGCATGGATCAAGCGGCCAGTCAGCATTGCGCCGGCGGCCATCTCCACCACCTTGTAGTGCACGTTGCCCAGCACGCGGGCCTTGGACGCCAGCTCCACACGCTCTTCGGCGTGCACGTCGCCGTCCAGCCGGCCGTTGATCACCACGACCGGGACGCGAATCTCGCCCTCGATGCTTCCGTTCTCGGCCAGGGTGAGCATGGCCGGCTTGCCGGCTTCGGCCACCACGGTGCCGACGATGCGACCTTCCACGTACAGGCCACCGCTGAACTGCAGGTCGCCGCGGATGGTCATCTGCGGGCCAATGAGGGTGTCGACCTGCCCGTCCGGCACGGACGCCGGCTTGTTCTTGAATTTCATTCAGGTGGTTCCGGTAGTGACGATGTCGTTCCAGCCAAAGCTCTGGTCCACCGCCACGCCGCCGCCGCGCACGTCCACGCGCACGCGTTGCGGGGTGAAGCCCGGCGGCAGGCTCACGCTGCCCTTGAGCCGCTGGAAATAGCGGAAGGAGAAGGCCTGCGGCTGGCGCCCGGGCGAGAGCTCCGACCAGGCCAGGGTGGCCGGTCGGCCGCCGCGCATGCCTTCGATGCGCAACTGCAGTTGCCCTTGGGTGACGCCATCGCGGTTGAGGCTCTGGGTCAGGACAACCTCGTACTGCCAACTGCCCGGGGCCTCGGGGTCGAAGGCGACCGAATGCACGTTCAGCGGCTGCGCCTTGGCGCCGGGGCCGACCATCCTCTCGTAGAAGGCCAGGTCGGCCCGCAACTGCGCGATCTGCTCGTCGCGCTCGGCCAGGGCCACCTGCACCTCCTTGTTGGCGGCACGGCTGATCTGGTCGGAGCGCGACAAGGTCGCCTCGCGCTGGCGAAGCTCGTCCAGTTCCGCCTGCACGTCGGCCAACCGGCCGCGCGCCTCGTCGAGCGCGGCACTGATCACCGGCAGGCCCGGGGCTGCGGTCGCGGAGGCCCACCACCAGGCGCCCGCCAGCGACGCCGCCCAGGCGACGGCCAGCGCGGCCCAGGCCCAGCCGCGGCGGCTGGCGCGCTGCTGGACGACCACGTATCGCGGCGGCGGTGGCTTGTTGACCATGGGCTCCCCGTGAGCGCCACCGGGACACGGGCGCTCCTATACTGCGGCGAACAGTCTAGCGGGAAGCCCACCGTGACCGATGCGCACCTGTTCGCAATTGGCGTCGTGCTGGCCTGGCTGGCCGGCATCCGCGTGTACCTGACCGTGTTCGGCGTGGGGCTGGCCGGCTTCTTCGGCTGGCTGGACCTGCCGCAGGCGCTGGAAGTGACCGCGTCGCCGTGGGTCATCGGGGTTTCGGGCGCCCTCGCCGCGGCGGAGTTCTTCGCCGACAAGATTCCCGGCGTGGATTCGGGCTGGGACCTGCTGCACACCCTGCTGCGGGTGCCGGCAGGCGCCTTCCTGGCGGCCGCCACGCTGGGCGGTGACAGCGGCGAACTCGGCGCGGGGGCCCTTGTCACCGGCGCGGGCGTGGCGCTGACCAGCCACCTGCTCAAGTCCGGCTCGCGGGCGCTGCTCAACACCTCGCCCGAGCCGGTGAGCAACTGGACCGCCTCGGTGACCGAGGACGTGGCGGTGGTGGGCGGGCTCAGCCTCGTTTTCGCCTACCCGTGGGTGGCGCTGGGGATAGTGATAGTGCTGACGGTCACCTTCGCCCTGCTGCTGTGGTGGGTGTGGCGCAAGCTGTTCCGGCGCGCGCCCCGCGTGCCGACGGGGTGAACGCGGAGGAGCCCCCTCCCCGCCCGGCGATCGGCCCGACGGGTCGCATCGCGGAAACGAAAACGCCACCTCGCGGTGGCGTTTTGCATGGCGCGGCGGGCGGCTGCCGTCAGCTTTCCATCTTCATCGACAGGTAGTTCTGGTCGCCCACGCGGTCCATCAGCGACAGCTGGGTCTCGATCCAGTCGATGTGCTCTTCCTCGGAATCGAGGATGTCGGCGAACAGCTTGCGGCTGTTGTAGTCCCCCACCGTCTCGCAATACTTGATGGCTTCGCGCAGCAGCGGCACGGCTTCCAGCTCCAGCGCGAGGTCGCAGCTGAGCACTTCGCGCGGGTTCTCGCCGATCTTCAGCTTGCCCAGCGCCTGGAAGTTGGGCAGGCCATCGAGGAACAGGATGCGGTCCGACAGCTTGTCGGCGTGCTTCATCTCGTCGATGGACTCATGGTACTCGTGGTCGGCGAGTTCCTTCAGGCCCCAGTTCTTCAGCATCTTGGCGTGCAGGAAGTACTGGTTGATGGCGGTCAGCTCGTTGAAGAGCGCCTTGTTGAGGTATTCGATGACCTTGGCGTCACCCTTCATCGCAGTGCTCCGTTTGCGTGGCAAGGGGGCACTTTAGCCCGTTGCGCGTCACGATGGACGGAACGCGAATCGCGTGCAGTCGCGGACGCGAATCAGTGGCGTTTGGGCCGGGCGTAGACAGGTAGGCGGCGCGCCCGCAAACGGGCGGAAGTGCTCACGTTGGGGGCGGGCGATGGAGCCCGCGGGGCGGTCAGGCCGCTTCCCGCAGCACCGGCAGTGGCAGGTCGCGCCGCGCGTGGGTCTCCTCGAGGATGGCGGTGGCCATCTCGATGCAGCTGCCACAGGTGGCGCCAGCACCGGTGCGCATGGTCAGTTCCGCCATCGTCCGGCAGCCCGCGTCGGCGGCCTGGCGGATGTCGTGGTCGGTGACCCCATTGCAGATGCAGACGTACACGGCGGTGTTCGGTGGGCAGGCAGCCGGATCGGCTGCATGCACAGGGGAACACGAATGAGAATGATTGTCAATTATTGGAAGCTGAACCGGTGCCACCACCCCGGCCCGGCGCG
>CBFGOS010000242.1:0-3922 GCA_965650425.1 uncultured Lysobacter sp.
GGCGGCGGCCGCCTCGGCGACCTCCTCGTTTGGGACGGGCTGATCCCCTTCGCCTCCATCGACCCCTTCCGCGGCAAGGCCGGCGTCAAGCAGGCCCGCCGCATGGTCGCGCAGCTGCAGGCGGCCAACGAGGAGCGCAAAGAGATCGAGCGGACGTTGAAAGAGGCGGCAACCGTGATCGCGCATCGACAGATTGCGAGCGGTGCGCACGGCCTGGCGGTTTG
Organism: uncultured Lysobacter sp.; assembly: GCA_965650425.1. Taxonomy (GTDB): domain Bacteria; phylum Pseudomonadota; class Gammaproteobacteria; order Xanthomonadales; family Xanthomonadaceae; genus Aerolutibacter. The sequence goes on from CBFGOS010000242.1 coordinate 225, forward strand.
GCTGCCGCAGGGCAACAGCGGCGTCCATGGCATCGTGGCATCCCGACTCGTGGAGGCGTTTGGCCGGCCGACGTTGTGCATATCGCCCAAACTGGGGCATCCGGGCGTGGTGTCGGCTTCGGCGCGCACCATTGCGGGCTTTCATGTGCGTGATGCATTCGCGTGGATCGATCAGCAGTTGCCTGGATTGCTCAAAGCGTGGGGCGGCCACGAAGGGGCCGGTGGACTCACCCTGCTGGAGGAGGGCATTCCTGTACTTCAAGCCCTGTGGGACCAGGCCGTGATCCACGCTGGCGTGGCAGTGGGGCCGTCGGTACTCACGGACGGACCGCTGCCGCGCGCCCCCGACTTTGGACTGTTGACTGAGATTGCCCAGTTGGAGCCATACGGCCGTGAATTCGATGCGCCGGTGTTCTCGCAAGACGCCGTCGTCGCAGCGGCTCGGCCTGTTGGCGCCGACGGAAAGCATGTGCAACTCACCCTGGAGTTGTTCGGCCGGCAGGTCCGCGGTATCTGGTTCAACGTGCCAGAGTTGGACTGGCGCCTTGAGCCAGGGGCCCCGGTGACCGCGGTCTTCGGGTTGGGCAGCAATACGTTCCGGGGGGATACCGCGCTGCAGTGCATGGTCAACCACCTGCAGCCACGCAAAGTGTGATGGCGAGCAAGTGACGGTTCCAGCGCAAACCCACAACTGAGGCCGATGCAGCGTCGGTTAAGACGCCCTTGGCGCGGGCTTGTTGCCTAGCATGGGATGAGTTTCATACCCGTGTGAAAGATGGACGAGCACCGCAAGAACATGGAAAACGTGCAGGCCGTCATTGCCCCTGCTGAGGTCTGGCACCTGGCCCAGGGGGCGGCCTTTGAGGTCGCAGCTGCGATGGTGCGAACGGCACTGGCCGACGGTCTGCCTGCCGGCCTGAATGACTTCAGCGCCACGCTGACCGAGGCGTTGGCCGATCGCTCCCGCGACAGCTTCAAGACGTTCATGCACGCCACGGATCGCCCGTTGGCCGGATCGAAGGTCGTGACCGCCAATCTGGACAGCGCGACGAATCTGCCGATGGTGGAGTGGCCGGCCGCGCCCAATAGCAATAGCTGGGGAATGCTGGATCTTGAAGGCGCCGGTGGCGAACCGGGCGTGGTGCTTGCCATGCCATTTCGCCCTACCGCGCTAGACCGGCTTCCGCAGGGCACGCAGGTGGTCAAGATCAGCGATCAGTACCATGCGTCCACGGCTGCGCTGGTGGAAGCGCTGCAGTGTGCCCGTCGTGACGTGGAAAGCACCTTTCAGGTGTCGGACTCGCGCTCGGCCTGGCGGCAGCTGAACCGGATCATCAACATCTACCTGACTGCCTCCAAGCTCGGCTTGAGCTACCTCAAGGAGCAGGACTTCCTTAATTGGCGCGTCCAGCTGCCGGCGGGCGTGCAAATCAATGCAGCGGCTGGCTTGATCTGCAGCATCGCAGCAACCCCCAAAGCGCAGTGCGGGCTGGCGGTCTACATCATGGCCACCTGGCTGCAAGCACTGGCCGATGCGTGCGAGAAGCAACCGGCCGAAGAACGACAGCGGACCTTCATCAAGCGGCTGCACGAAGCCAGCCAAGGCATGGAGCAAGCGCTGCACGGCATGAACGTCTCGGCGGCCCGGGGCGTGGTGGAGGGGATGGACGGCTGCTCCACCATGGTCGTCATGAGTCCGTTGCCTGAATCGCTTCCGGTGCTCGCGATCATCCCGAAGCCTGCAGCCAGCAACGTGGCGCGCATCAAGTCGCCTCGCAAGCGCGCATAACTTTCGCAGCCCTCGCCAAGGGTGACACTGGCACACAAGAGATGCGGTGCATAAAAGGAGAGAGCCAGCCAAGACCATTCCTCAAACACGTTCGGATGTAACACGGGTGCGCGTTCCAGTAGGCGAACCCAGGGCTAAACCGGCAGCGATTCCTCAATCAGAGAAGCAGTGATCGCACGCCAAACATGAAGGAATAGACATGGCAAGAGGCATCAACAAGGTCATCCTGGTCGGCAACCTCGGTGACGACCCCGAGACCAAGTACACCCAGGGCGGCATGGCCGTGACCAAGGCCCGCGTGGCCACCACCAGTGTCCGCAAGGACCGTGACGGCAACACCCAGGAGCGCACCGAATGGCACCGGGTGACGTTCTTCGGCAAGCTGGGCGAGATCGCCGGCGAGTACCTGCGCAAGGGTTCGCAGGTGTACGTGGAAGGCAGCATCCGCTACGACAAGTACACCGGCCAGGACGGCGTGGAACGCCACTCCACGGACATCATTGCCGACGAGATGCAGATGCTCGGTGGCAGCGGTGAGCGCGGCGGCAGCGACCGCGGTGGTCAGGATCGCAGTGAGCGACAGTCTCGCCCGCCGTCGCGTCAGGAGTCAGCGCCGCGTCGTGAGGCGGCGCCGGCCCGCGAGACCAACTTCGCCGACGACTTTGCCGACGATGACATCCCGTTCTAGTGATATAGTGCTGTAGTACACCAGCACACCACAATCTAACCGATGCGGGTGTCGTGCAGCAAACGGAAAAGCCCTCGACTTCGAGGGCTTTTCTTTGTCTGGAGCAGTGGCCTGCACCAACAAGACGACGGCGCCTGCATGTCTCGCGCCGCGCTTCGATTAACCGCGCACGATCAGTGCGTCATCCAGCGGAGGGAGGGCAGACTTGAGATGGTCGGCCAGCAACTCGGCCATCGTGGCCGCGAATGCCTGCGTGGCGGTCGGATCCGATTGATCCGTCAGGCGACGGGCAATGTAGCCGGTGAGCGCTGCATCCGTGCCGTTGTGGCGCGACAGCAAGGTGTCGACGATGCGGTAGATGGCGTCAAGGCGGGCGCCGCGCTGTGCATCCTTACCGGAGCAGACATAGATCTGCACGCTCGTGATCGTGCCGTCAGTGCCGTGTTGGGACTGGATGAGGAACTGGGTTCCGTCCATGCCCCCAAAGTGGACGTCACCACCGCCAGGCATGCTGACCGAGCCTTCGAGCTCCGCGCCGGCCGCGCGCAGCGATTCCACTGCGTTTGAGGCCGGGCTGCTGTATGCCAATTGGAGGCAGTCGTTGCCGTAGCGCAACTGCGTGTGGCTACCCATCGCGGATTGCAGCAAGTCCAACAGGCGCGAGGCCGGCGCGAAATGGGCGGGTACAACGTGGTTCATGGCGGCAGTCTCCTGAAGTCGTGTGCAGGGTAACCCTGAGCATGAGGCCGGCCTGTGCCTAACCTGCCGCAACGTCGAGGCGGTTGCACCGGAGACGAATTCGGCCCGATCCCGTAGGCTGGCCTCATGTCGCTCGTTCGAGCACTGCGACCCGGGCGCTAACCCGACTACACCACCCCGCGGGGCCATCGCCCCTGCCGGGCGAGGCTCTGCCCTTTTGCCGCAAGGCACGGAGCAGATTAATGAAGAAGTACGCATTGCAGACGCCAGCTGGCGTCGTTGTCCTGGAAGCCACCTGCGACGAAGCTGCGCTCCTCCAGGCGCAGGACGACGGGATCGGTCCCATCCACGCGATTGTGTCGGTGGAGGCGTGACATGGTCACCGAGTTCATTTATGCCACCCTGGCCAACAACGGCAGGGGCGTGACCGCTGCGATTGCTCCTGCCGGGCGGCAGGGTGTGCCGGTCGTGGTGGGTACTGGCGATACGATCGAGCGCGCAATCGGGGCGGGGAAGGGGCGA
>CBFGOS010000243.1:0-3913 GCA_965650425.1 uncultured Lysobacter sp.
CCGTCGTTTCGGCCTGGACGCCGCGGACGTGGAGCAGCTCGCGGCGTGGCTCGGCCGCAGCCGGGTGGCGTGGGCGCTGGATGCGGACGCGCGCGCGCGGCGCGGCGTGCCTGCCATCGAAGCGCACACCTTCGCATGGGGTGTGGATCGGATGCTGGCCAGCTAAGTGTACGGCGCCGACGTCGAAGGCGAAGACAGCGTGGGGGTGCGCTTGCCCGATGGCAGCGAAGTCGCGCCGATGGCGGGGCTGGATGGCCCGCAGGCATCCGTCCTGGGCGCACTCGACGCGCTACTGGTGGAGGTGGCCGTGTTCTGCGAAGCCGCGCGAACGCCGCGGCCCGCCAGCGAATGGGCAGCGCGCCTGGAGCGCCTGCTGGATACCTGTTTCCGCCTCGCGGCAGACGACTCGCGGGGCCGCGACGCGCGCGCCCTGTTGCTGGGCATGATCCGCGCGCTGGCCAGCGAACCGGCGGACGCCGGCCTGGATCCCGAACTGGACTACGCCGTGGTGCGCGACGTGTTGCGTGAACGCCTGTCGGCCGCCTCGGAACGCCAGCGCTTCCTGCTGGGTGGCGTGACGTTCTGCGGCATGGTCCCGCAGCGCGCCATTCCGTTCCGCGTGGTCGCGGTGCTGGGCCTCAATGATGGCGAGTTTCCCCGTGCGCCCAGCGGCGGCGGCCTGGACCTGATGGCGCACGACCACCGGCTGGGCGATCGCGACGTGCGCAGCGACGACCGCTACCTGTTCCTGGAAACGGTCATGTCCGCTCGCGAGGTGCTGCACCTGAGCTACCTCGGCGAGGGCGCGCACGACGGCAAGCCGCGCAACCCGGCCGCGCCGCTCGCCGAACTGCTGGCCGCGCTCGACGAGCATGCCGGACTGCGTGGTGACGAGTCGGCCGAACGCCCGTGGCGCGTCCGCCATCCCTTGCAGCCGTTCGACGCGCGCTATTTCGATGGCAGCGACCCGCGCCTGTTCTCGTACCATGCCGGGTTCGCGGACATGGTCGCGCGGGCCACGCAGAACTACACCGCCTTCGTGGCCGACCCGCCGGAAATGGTGCCATCCCCCGCGGCCCCTGCCGAGGCCGTGCCCGTGCCTCTGCAGGAGGTGATGGCCTACTTCCGCAACCCAGCGCGCCAGTTGCTCGCATCCGGCCTCAACCTGCGCCTGGATGCGCTCGACGAGGACCGGCTGCGGGACGAGGAGCCGATGGATCCGAGTTTCGAGGTGCTCGATGGCGTCGGCCGCCGCCTGTTCCTCGAGGCCGCGCACGCCGCGGCCCCATTGCCCGAATCGCCGCCGGACTGGCTGCGCCTGACCGGATTGCTGCCGTTGGGAGGCAGTGGCGACGCCGCGTGGCAGGCCGAGCGCGACGCAGTCAGCCAGATGCTCGCGCACGTGGCGGGCCACCCGCTGTTCGTCGGCGGATTGCCCCTTCCGTCGCCGCAGTCATTGGACGTGCCCGTGGGCGCGTATCGCGTGCAGGGGGAGGCGCGACAGGTGCACGTGCGCGACGGCACGCACTGGGTGCTGGGACTGCATCCCCACCGAGCCAAGGAAGAGGACCTCGGCTTCCGCGAGCGCATCGAGCTGTTCCTGGAATGGGCGCTGCTGCGGCTGGCCCACCACGAACCGGCGCAGGCCGTGCGTGCGTGTGTGTTGACCGCCGACGGCGCGGCCGTCTGGCCGGCACGGCTAAACCAATGGGACGCGGCGTGGTGTCAGGCGTGTCAGGACGATCCGGCCGCGGCCGCCGGATTGCGCGACGACCTGCAGGCACGCGTTCGCCACCTGCTGGACTACTGGATGGCGGCGCGCGAGGCGCCGCGCTGGTACTTCCCCAAGACCTCGTGGGCTGCACTGCAGAAACCGGGCACGGACGCCGCCGCACAGAAGTGGACCGGCGGCGCGCAAGGCACGGGCGAGCGCGACTACGCGCCGGGGTATGCCCGCCTGCTGGCCAGTGACCGCGATTTCGCCGCGGGGACCGCGGACCTCGCGCGAATGGAAAGCGACGCGCGCTGGCTGGCCGACGTGCTGGAGTTGCCGGCCGTGGAGGGCGAGGCATGAGCATGCCCCTGCATTCGACCGACGCACCCAACCGTTGCACGGACTGGCGCGACCTGCCGCTGCAGGATGGCGGCCGCAGCCTGATCGAAGCCAGTGCCGGTACCGGCAAGACCTGGACGATCTCCGTGTTGTACCTGCGCCTGCTGCTGGAGCACGAGTGGTCGCCGGCACAGATCGTGGTCACCACTTTCACTGACGCGGCCGCGCAGGAACTACGCGAGCGCCTTCGCGCGCGCCTCTTGCAGGCCGAGGCGTTGGCACGAACGATCAGCGACGGCGACGGGCTGCCGGACCGCGTTGACGGCGCCGCCAGCGACGAGATGTGGTTGCGGCATCGCTGGTCCAGCGACATGGGTGGCGACGCGGCTACCCTGCGTCGCGACCTGACCCGTCTCCGCCTCGCCCTGGCGGAACTGGACCTGGCCCCCATCACCACGCTGCATGGGCTCTGCCGTCGCGTGCTGGCGGATTTCCCCTTCGAAAGCGGCAGTACCTTCGCCGCCGCCGAGCTGGTAGCGGCGGAAAGCCTGCTGGAGGATCTGGCCACCGATGCGTGGCGCGTGCTTGCGCAGGGCGACGATCACGAGTCCACGCCCAACACCGCGCGCGAAGTTGCAGCGTCAGCTCAAGGCCTACCTGGCGCCGGGCGTCGCGCTGTGGACGCCCGATGCCGACGCAGAGCGCGCCGTGTTGTCGCCGACGTTGGCGGCCGAGCTGCGCGAACTCGCCGCGCGCCCTGGGCTCGTCATCAAGGGCAAATCGGCCCTGACGAAGGCGTGGAAGGCGCTGGCGGATCGTATCGAAGGCGGGGGCGCACCATTGTCACCAACGACCGTTGGCCACTTGCTCGCCCCCGATCTGCACGGACAGATCGCACCCGAGCACGTGACCGCGCTACGCACCGATCCGCTGCTCGCGCGCATCGCGGAGGCCGTGCGGCTGCTGGAGTACCGCGAAGCCGCGCCACGGATCCGCGCGTGGGAGGCATGGCTGGCACGCGTGCGCGACTGGCGCGAGACGCGGCTCGCGGAGCAGGGGCGGCTGACGTTCGACGACCTGATCGAGCGCGTGCACCGCGCCCTGCACGCCGACGCCGGCACGCTCGCCGAACGCCTGCATACCGCATGGCCGGTGGAGCTGGTGGACGAATTCCAGGACACCGATGCGCAGCAGTACGCGATCCTCGACCGCATCTATCGCACGGCCGACGGTACGCCGCGCGGTCGCTTGGTGATGATCGGCGACCCCAAGCAGGCCATCTACCGCTTCCGCGGCGGTGACATCCACGCCTATCTGCGCGCGGCGCGCGATGCCGGCAGTCACCTGCACCTGGACACCAACTACCGTTCGTCCTCGGCACTGGTGCAGGCGTTCAACGAGTTCTACCGGCACACGGGTATCGGGTTGGGCGTCGCCCCGGACACGCCCATCCGCTACGAGCCGGTGCATGCCAGCGGACGCCGCGATGGCGCGCCGTACACGGTGGACGGCGTGGTTTGCGCGCGCCCGCTGGTACTGCATTGCCAGACCAACGTCGCGCCCGATGCCGGCGCGCGACGCAATGATGCCCTGGACGCATGCGCCAACCACATCGTGGACCTGCTGTCGGGCCGGCATGCGCTGGGCGACGTCCCGTTGCGCGCGGGTGACATCGCCGTGCTGCTCCCCGCCAACGCCGACGTGGTGGACCTGCGCGCCCGGTTGCAGGCGCGCGGCGTGCCATGCGTGGGCGGTGGGAAGTCGAGCGTGTTCGGCTCCAATTGGGCGCGCGGGTGCGCCACGGCATGCAGCACCACCTGCAGCTCGGGATGGGCCGATTGCAAGAGCTCGGCCACGCGC
>CBFGOS010000244.1:0-3907 GCA_965650425.1 uncultured Lysobacter sp.
ACCGGTTGCGCGTCACCGCGCGCGGCGACCTGCGGCCGTGCCTGTTCGGCGATTTCGGCATCGCGCTGCGGCCCTTGTTGCAGTCCGACGCAGACCATGACGCACTGGTGGCGCGCATCGCCACGCAACTGGGACTCAAGGCGGCCGGTCACGGCCTGCACCAGGGACAGACGGGGATCACCCCGCACCTGGCATCGATTGGAGGTTGAGCAAGCAATGACGACGGACCGTGCCGCGGCTTTCCACATGGCCGACATCCGCAACAAGCGCCCCACGCGGCGGCGTGCGGTGGCGGTGGGCGAACTGAAGGCGGGGCCCGTGGCCTACCCGCTGATCGTGGAGCGGCGCCTGCCCAAGGGCGACGCATTGGTGATGGCCGAAGTGGCCGGGCTGCAGGGCGCGAAGCTGGCGTCGGCGCTGATGCCGCTGTGCCACCCGCTGCCGCTGGAGCTGGTGCGCGTGCGCTGCGAACCCGTGCCCGAGCGGCATGCCATCCGCGTGTACTGCGAATGTGCGACCGAGGCCCGTACCGGCGTGGAAATGGAGGCGCTGGCCGGCGTCAACGCGGCGCTGCTCACGCTGTACGACCTGAGCAAGCCGGTGGAACCGGCGTTGGGCATCGACGGTATCCGCCTGTTGTTCAAGGAAGGCGGCAAGAGCGGCTTGTGGCAGCATCCCGAAGGCATGAGCGATGCCGAGCGCGAGCATTACCGGCCGCGCGACATGGTGCGCTTGCACGGCGTGCCGTGCGCGGTGGTCACGCTCAGCGACCGCGCCAGTCGCGGCGAGTACGAGGACCGCTCCGGCCCCGTGCTGGTGGAAGGGCTGCGCAAGCTGGGTGCAAGTGTCGATCACGTTGAAGTGCTGCCCGATGGCATCGACCCCTTGGCCGAGCGGCTGCGTTCTCTGGCTGGGCATGGCGTCCGCATCTGCCTGTGTACGGGCGGCACCGGACTTGGGCCGCATGACGTCACGCCAGAGGCGTTGCGGCTGGTCGCCGACCGCCGCGTCGAGGGCCTGGCCGAGATGTTCCGCAGCGAGAGCGCGAAGCACACGCCGCTGGCGTGGCTCAGCCGCGCCGACGTGGTGCAGGTGGGGGGCATGCTGGTGTTCGCATTGCCGGGCAGCCCGCGCGCCGCCGAGCAAGGCATGGACATCCTGGCCCCGTTGCTGGCGCACGCGCTGGCGATGATCGATGGCGAGGCCCACGCATGATTGGTTACCACGAAGCGCTGGAGATCATCCTGCGCGAGTCCACGCGCCTGGAGGCGCGGCGCTGTGCGCCTGAGCACGCGCTGGGCCATGTGCTGGCCGAGTCGATCGCCAGCGAGGAGTACCTGCCACCGTTCGACAATTCCGCGATGGATGGCTTTGCGTTGCATGTCGGTGGCGCGACGCTGCGCACCGGCAGCGAATTCGATGTTGCCGGCGCGCAGGCTGCAGGCGATGAGCGCGTCGAGGCCGTGCACGGCGCCTGGGAGATCATGACCGGTGCGCGCATGCCCGAAGGGCTCGACGCGGTCGTGCCAGTGGAGCAGGTGGAGGTGCTTTCGCGCGATCCCGAAGGGCGTCCGGCGCGCATCCGCCTGACAGCTGACGTGGAGGCTGGGCAACACCTGCGCCTGCGCGGCGAGGACGTGATGCGCGGCGCGCCGGTGCTGGAAGCCGGCACGCGGCTGGGCCCGCAGCACCTAATGGTGATGGCGGCACTGGGCGTGCAGTCGGTCAGCGTCGTGCGGCAACCGCTGGTGGCGGTGATCACCACCGGGCGTGAACTGGTGGACGATCCGGCACAGCCGCTGGCCTCGGGCGAGATCCGCAACAGCAATGGCCCGTTCCTTGCGGCCCGTGTCATGGCCGCAGGCGCGGACGTGGTGTTCCGCGAGACGGTGAGCGATGAGCCGACGGCGTTCCTGTCGGCGCTTGAGCGCGCGCTGGATGCAGGCGCCGACGTGGTGCTCAGCACAGGCGCGGTGTCGATGGGGCGCTATGATTTCGTGCCCGATGCATTGCGCGGGGTAGGGGCCACGCTTCATTTCCACAAGGTGCGCATCCGTCCGGGCAAGCCTTTGCTGTTCGCAAGGCTGGCGGGCGGGCAGTTGTACTTCGGCCTGCCGGGCAATCCGGTGTCGAGCGCGGTCGGTTTGCGCTTCTTTGTCGAACCGTCATTGCGCGCGCTTACCGGCATGGCACCGGAGCGGCCGCTGCGCGTTCCGCTGGCCGCTGCGTACCGCAAGCGGGCGCCGCTGCGTTTCCATCTCAAGGGACGGGTGGCGGTCGATGAGGCCGGCCGCCTGCAGGCGCAGGTGCTGCCCGGCCAGGAATCGTTCCGCATCCTGCCGTTGCTGGCGGCGAACGCGTGGATTGTCGTGTCCGAAGAGGCCGAGACCCCCGAAGCTGGTGATCTGGTCGACGTGTATGGACTGGGGCACCTGGAGGCCCCGCTGATGGGCGAGGTACGGGCATGAAGGTGCAGGTGAGCCTGTTTGGCGTCTTCCGCAGTTTCGATGCGGGCGCGCAGGTGGTGGTCGACGTGCCTGAAGGCGCGCGCGTAGCGGAGCTGCGCCAGGCGCTGGAGCAGTACGGCAACACCCATTGGCAGGGCTTCAGCCCGGCGCTGCTGCGCCGGTCGGCCTTCGCCAGCGAGACCACGGTGCTGCGCGAAGCGGATCCGCTGCCGGCCGATGCCCGCATGGCGGTGTTGCCGCCGGTCAGTGGAGGTTGAGCATGGACCGGCATCACTGTGCGGTTGTCGACATTGCCGAAGGTCCGCTCGATCCGGCGGCGGCGCTGGATTTCGTCTCGGATCCCGGCTTTGGTGGCGTCACCATGTTCGTGGGCCGGGTACGCGATCTGAACCACGGGCGCGTGGTCACCGGCGTCAGCTATGACATGTTCGTGCCGCTGGCCTTGAACGGGTTCAGCGAGATCGCGGCCCGCGCGCACAACGAGTTCGGCCCGAAACTCAAGCTGTACATCGCCCACGCCAAGGGGCGACTCGCGGTGGGCGACCTCGCGGTGGTGGTGGCGGCGGGCACGCCACACCGCGACGAGGCGTTCCGTGCGTGCCGGCAGGTGATCGAGGCGGTGAAGCACACCAGTCCGATCTGGAAGCAGGAGCACTACGAGGATGGCGACAGTGTGTGGAGCGAGGGGTGCTCCCTGTGCGGGAACGATGCCCCTGCTGAAACGCCCGTTGAGCCAGTGCCCCAGCCAGCCCACGGCCACGAAGGATGCGACCACGGCCATGGGCACCACGGGCACTGAGTCTGATCCTTGGACCGGCGTGGTCCTCGCCGGAGGGCGGTCTTCGCGCATGGGGCGCGACAAGGCGCATCTGGCCTGGCGCGGGCAGACCTTGCTGGCCCACGCATGTGCCACGCTTCGGGACGCGGGCGCTACCAACGTCATCGTCAGCGGCCCTTACCCCGAATGCGGGGGCATTCCCGATACGGAACCGGGACTGGGACCGCTGGGTGGCCTGGCAAGCGTCATTGATGCGGTGCCTGATGGCGTGCTGATGGTGGTGCCGGTGGACATGCCACTGCTGACACCGGCGTTGCTCCAGTTGCTGGCAGGCCATGACGCGACCGCCTGTGCCGCTTACCGGGACCACATCCTGCCGATGCGTTTGCGGGTGGACGACCGTTGCCGCACGGCCATCGCACGTCTCGTGTCCGATCCCACAGCAAGACGCTCCCTGCGCGCCCTGCATGAGGCGCTGGGCGGCAAATTCATTCCGGCACCGTCCGAACACCTGGCGGCGCTGGTCAATTGCAACACGCCGCAACAATGGGAGGCCGTCGCCCCATGAAAGTACAGATGCAGGGCCAGGCCCTGCGCATCCGGATCAGCGAGGTGGAACTGGCGCGTCTGCGCGACGGCGAGACGGTGGAGAACCTGACGC
>CBFGOS010000245.1:0-3897 GCA_965650425.1 uncultured Lysobacter sp.
ATCCGCCACTGCTGTCGCGTGATTGCGTCGCGCTGCCGGCAAGGAAGCAGGTAGCGGGTGGGCTGCGGCGTCCGGCGGACGCCCCGCTCAGTGATTGCGGACCAGCACGACGGTGACGTTGTCCGAGCCGCCGCCGTCGAGCGCAGCGGCGATCAGCGTGTCCACGCATTCCTGCGCGCTGCAGTCGTTGAGTGACAGCACCCGCGCGATGTTCGGGTCGTCGACCTCCTCAGTGAGGCCGTCGCTGCACAGCAGCAGTTGCATGCCCGGGCGAAGCTCGCCGGTCATGGTTTCCACGTTGAGGCTTGCGGGGTCGGTGACGCCCAGGGCCTGGGTCACCACGTTGCGGTGCGGGTGGCTGCGGGCCTGCTCGTGGGTGATCGCCCCGTTGGCGATCAGTTCCTGCACGTAGCTGTGGTCCTGCGACAACTGGGCGAGGTTCCCGTCGCGCCACAGGTAGACCCGGCTGTCACCCACCCATGCCACCTCGAACCGGCTGCCGCTGACTCGGGCCGCGACCACCGTGGTGCCCATCGGCAGGGCGTCGTTGCGGCGGCGCGAGGTGCGGATGATCTCTTCGTCGGCAATGCGGATGGCCTGGGCGAGGGGCGTCCCGTCGCGGACCTCGCGGACGATGGTCTCGCGCGCCAACGCACTGGCTACTTCGCCATAGTCGTGGCCGCCCATGCCGTCGGCCACCAGCCACAGGCCCAGTTCGCTGTCCCCGTAGTAGGTGTCCTCGTTGAGCTCACGGCGAAGCCCGGCATGCGTCAGGTGTCCGAATTCGATCATGTCCAGTCGCGTGGTCAGGCTCTGCAGCGTATAACGCGATCATCGTGCCCCGTCGGCCGCGGGGCAAGGGCGAAGATTGCGCGGTCGGCCGGAATGGGGAAGGGGTTGCCTCAATCTGGTGTCACGCGCACCGCCACGACCTTGTATTCCGGTGCCAACGTCATGAGATCCCGCACAGGGCTGGTGACGCGGTTCAGGGCCCTCGCCGGGTCGTGGAAGCTGGCGAACAGCTGGCCCGGTGCGACGGTGTCGGTGATCCGCAGCCGCAGCGCCGTTTGGCCATGCCGGCTGACCACCTGGACCTGGGTGCCATCGGACAGTCCGAGTTGCCCTGCGTCGTAGGGGTGCATGTCCAGCGTGTCGGTCGGGCGCAGCCGCTGCTGGCGGGTGCGGCCGGTCATCGTGCCGACGTTGAACTGGTTCAGGTTGCGCCCCGTGGTCAGCAGGAACGGGAACTGAGCGCTGGTGCGCTCTGTCGTCGGCTGGTAGTCGATCGGCTGGAGCACCGCACGTTTGCCATGTGCGAAATGGTCTGCGTGCAGCAGGCCAGTGCCAGGATCGTCAGGGCCAAGGCAGGGCCATTGCAGCCCTTGCTGATCGATGCGCGCGTAGTTGATCCCGGCCACCGCTGGCCAGACCGAGCGGATTTCGTCCCACACCTCCTCGGCCCGGTGGCATGGAAACAACGCGCCGCGGCCAAGCGAGTCGGCCAACCGGCACACGATTTCGGTGTCGCTACGCGCCTGTCCGCGCGGCGCCAATGCCTGCCGCACGCGTTGGATGCGGCGTTCGGAATTCATGAATGTGCCGTCCTTCTCGAAGCTGGAAACGGCCGGCAGGAACACGTGGCCAAACCTGCGCGCGGTCTCGTTCAGGAACAGGTCCTGGACGATGACCAGTTCCACTCGGTCAAGGGCTTCGGCGGTTTCCGATGCGTTTGCCAGACTGGCGAGCACGTCGAAGCCAATGACGTACATGCCCTTCAATGCACCGTCGCGCGCGGCATCCATCATCTCCAAGACGTTCAGGCCGCGGGATTGGGGCAGGGCGACGCCCCAGATTGCTTCAAATCGTTCGCGGGCATCGGCCAGTCGCACCGAACCGGTCAGCGAGCCTGGTTCGCAGCCCATGACGGCGGCACCCTGAACATTGTTCTGCCCACGCAACGGGTTGATGCCCGTGCCCGGGAGGCCGAGGTTGCCGGTGAGCAGGGCGAGGTCGATCAGCGCCATCACGCCCTGCGTGCCTTGCAGGTGCTCGGTCACCCCCAGGCCGTGCAGTGACATGGCCGGCCGTTCCAGGGCGTAGAGGCGCGCCGCGCGGCGGATGTCGTCGGCCGGCACGCCGCACACGGTCGCCGCGCGCTCCGGCGTCCAAGCTTGGATGAACGAAGCGAATGCCCCAAGGCCTTCGACGCGCGCGTCAACGAACGCGTCATCGATCAGGCCTTCGCTCAGCAGGACGTGCGCCAGTGCGTTGAACAGCGGGACGTTGGTGCCCGGTTGCGGGGCCAGATGAATGTCGGCGATTTCCGCCAATGCCGTGCGGCGCGGGTCAATCACGATCAAGCGCGCGCCTTGCCTTGCCTGCTGGCGTATGCGCGCACCCACTACCGGGTGGTTCTCGAGCGGGTTGGCCCCGACCACGAGCAGTGTCCGGGCCCGTTCGATGTCGTCGAAGCTGTTGGTGGCCGCGCCCGTGCCCAGCATGTGCTTGAGCGCTGCGGCGCTGGGCGTATGGCAGACCCGCGCGCAGCAGTCGACGTTGTTGGTGCCAATCGCCACGCGGGCGAACTTCTGGGTCAGGTAATTCTCTTCGTTGGTCGCACGGGCAGACCCAAGCACGCCCACAGCGTCCGGGCCGTGCTCGGCCACGATGCGGCCCAGGCCTTCAGCGGCGAAGGCGATGGCCTCGTCCCAGGTTGCGCGCTGCCACTGCCCGTCCCGCCTGATCATGGGCGTGCAAACGCGGTCGTCGGCGTCTACGTAGCCGTACGCGTATCGCCCTTTGACGCACAGGTGCCCCTTGTTAGACGGGCCGTCGAGCGCCGGGCGGGTCGCCACGATGCGGTCGTCGGCCGTGCCAACGTCCAGTACGCAGCCGACGCCGCAGTAAGGGCAGACGGTTCGGGTCCATGCCGTCGCGGGCGGTTCGTGACAGGCCGATGCGTCGGTCAACGCGGCCGTGGGGCACGTGTCGACGCACGCGCCGCAGCCCACGCATGCGCTTTCGGCCAACGGCCCGTCATCGCGGGTGGTCACCCGCAGCGTCTCGCCGCGACCGAACACGTGCCAGACCGATTCACCTTGGACGTCCTCGCAGATGCGCACGCAGCGGCGGCAGGCGATGCAGCGATCCATGTTGACCCGGATATGGGGGTGCGACGTGTCGATGGCTTCAGGATGCGAGACGCCTGCACGCGCCGGAATGCCCAAATCCTGAAGGGCCCGGTGCAGCGCCTTTTCGGGAAAGCGCTCCATTTCGTCCGGTGCGACGTGGGCGGCGAGTTGTTCCAGCAGGTTGCGGCGGAAGCCATCCAGCGCAGCGCTGTCGGTGCGGATGGAACAACCGTCCAGCAGCGGTTCGCGGCAGGCGGGGCGATGGCGGTTGGGCAGGCCGGCAGCGGGCGAAAGCTCGACGGTGCAAGCCCAGCATTCGCCTATGGGTATGAGGCGGTCGTCATGGCATAGCGTGGGTACTTCGATGCCCGACAACCGCAGGGCCTGCAACACGGTGAGGCCTGCCGGAAACGCGCGTTCCCGACCGTTGATAACGACCCTGACTGGCGCTGCATCCATCGGTCTCGCCTTTGGAGCGTCTTTGCCCAGTATGGCCGAGCAGGCCCACGCTTGCTGGGTATAGGTGGCAGCTGGCCGGGGCGAGAGCGAGTCCAGATGCCTGCAACTACGCGCGGAGAGGACCGCCTCGTCACGGCCGCCCTGCAGCGAATGAGGGGGCGAGCTAACCCTGAAAAAGAAAAAGCCCCTGAAATCAGGGGCTTGATCTTTGAAACTGGCGGAGAGGGAGGGATTCGAACCCTCGGTACGCTATAAACGTACGCCTGATTTCGAGTCAGGTACATTCAACCACTCTGCCACCTCTCCG
>CBFGOS010000246.1:0-3885 GCA_965650425.1 uncultured Lysobacter sp.
TCCAGATGCTCCGCGACATCGAAGGCGTCGACCGGGTGGTGACGCGGAGCATCTGGATCTGGTGGTAGCAGGTCTCGGCCAGGGCGGTGTCTTCGTCGAGGGCGCCGTACCAGACGCGCACGGTGCCGTCGCCGTAGCGGCTGGAAACGCTGGTGTCGGCCTCGAACGGGTAGCCGATGGCTTCGCTGTAGGCCAGACCCCGTTCGATCACGCCGGGGCCGACGCTGCGCACGCGCATCTCCGCGTCGTTGGCCGCCTCCTGGGCCCGGCTGTCGGCGACCAGGTCGTCGAACAGGTTGGCCGAGACGCGCAACGAGACGATGTTGCGGTAGACGGTGCCGGAAAAATCGCAGGTGGTATCGAGCAGGGCCATCAGCGTCCTCGCTGGAAGTCGATCAGGCGGGCAACCCGGGCGATGCCGATCAGGCCGTCGCGCGCCATGACTTCCAGCGGCGTCTCGCCTTCCAGGGCACGGTTGCGCCGGTGTACCCAGCTGAAGCGCAACTCTTCGTCCTCGGGGAACAACAGGCGCAACCCCTTGTGGATGCCCAGCAGGTAGCCGATGCGGTCCAGGGTGTCGCGGTTGGCGGGCAGCGCGGCTTCGCCGGCGCGGTAGCGGGGCAACTGCTTGCGGCTCTTCGGGCTCATGCCGAGCAGTTGCATCTGTAGGTCGGTATCCAGTTCCCAGCGTTCGAACAGGGCGCCGATGACCCGCGCGAGATCGCGGCGGGAGTCTTCGGACGCGAAATCCTGGATGTCGTGGCGTAACGCGGCAGAACTCATGGATCACCTCTCAAGTTGCTTCATCAACATTATTGGTCGATATATCTACAAAAACAAGTTCGGCCGGCCATAAAAGTGCTTCGCCGGGAGATTCGTTCATCTACCTGCTAAACCTGAAACGGGTACTTCAGAAAACGCAGGCGAGGCAACGCAGGTAGTTTTCAAGGGTGCCCGGACATAGCCGCAGCAGTCGAGGAGCGAGCCATGGAGCCCGGAAATGCCCAACTGTCGATGACCGTGCTGATGACCCCGGACATGGCCAACTTTTCCGGCAATGTCCATGGCGGCACCCTGCTGAAATACCTCGACGAAGTCGCCTATGCCTGCGCCAGCCGCTACGCCGGGCGCTATGTAGTGACCCTGTCGGTGGATCAGGTGATCTTCCGCGAGCCGATCCATGTGGGCGAACTGGTGACCTTCCTCGCCTCGGTGAACTACACGGGGCGCACGTCCATGGAAATCGGCATCAAAGTGGTGACCGAGAACATCCGCGAGCGCTCGGTCCGCCACACCAACAGTTGTTTCTTCACCATGGTGGCGGTGGACGACCAGCGCCAGCCGACACCGGTCCCCCCGCGCGAACCGGTGACGCCCGACGAGAAGCGCCGTTTCGCCCAGGCCCAGCAGCGCCGCCAGATCCGCGAAGAACTGGAGCAGCGCTATCGGGAGTTGAAGGGCAGTTGGAACGAGTAAACCGGTCTACGATCTTCCGCGCGCCGGCCTGCTGCGTTGAAACCAGGTTCTATGTGATAACCCGCTCCGGCTGCCACGCCAGCCACAGCCGATCGAGCAGCCAGACCGCGATCATCGACAACCCCACCAGCGGGAAGACGACGCCGAGCACCAGCATGATCGCCACCCCGCCCTTCCACAGCGGCAGGTCGTGGCGCAGCGGCGGAACGCCGAAACGCCCGGCGGGGCGGCGCTTCCACCACATCACCAGGCCACTGACGGCACTCAGCAGGATCAGCAGGCAAATGCCCAACATCAGCACCTGGTTGGGCCAGCCGAACATCTTGCCTTCGTGCAGCATCACGCCGGTTTCGACGCTGCGCGCCACCGGGCCGTAGTCGCGCCAGCGTACGTCGGCCAGCACCGCGCCGCTGTACTGATCGATGTGCAGCGTGGCGTCGTTGCGCGGGTCGTCGGCGAACACCGCGATGGTGAACACGCCCTTCTCGCCCTTGGGCCAGGTGATGCCGTAGCCGGGCACCACGCCACGCGCCTCGGCGATATCCACCACCTGTTGCAGGCCGATCTGCGGCGCGGCGACGCCATGCCCGGCGTGGCCCTGGTGTTCGGCATGGGCGCCGGAGATCGGCAGCGGGGTATTCTCCACCGCCCAAGGCACGTTCTGCCGGGCCGCGCTGTTGAGGCTGCGCGCCTCCAGGTCGGAGGTCGGCACCTCGTTCCACATCGCCACCGGGAAGCGGTTCCAAACGTCGGCGAAGGTTTTGCCCCAGAAGCCGGTCCAGGTCATGCCGGTGAGCAGCATGAACAACGTGAGCAGCGCACCCCAGAAGCCGAGCACGGCATGCAGGTCGCGCCAGAACAGCCGTCCCCGGCTCGCCAGGCGCGGCCAGAGCACACCCGCCCCACCCTGCCCGCGCGGCCACCAGAGGTAGAGCCCGGACACCACAAGGACGATGCCCCAGCCCGCCGCCAGCTCGATCAACCGGTCGCCCAGGGTGCCGACCATCAGTTCGCCGTGCAGGGCGCGGGCGATGGCTTGCAGGTTGTTCTGCGCGTCCTGGCTGCCGAGCAGAGTGCCGCGGTAGGGATCGACGAACAGGTTCAGCTCGCGGCCGTCCAGCGTGGCGACGAACTGGGCGCTGCGCCCGGCGTCGGGCGGCGGCAGGTACTGGCTGACTTGCGCGTGTGGATAAGCCTCGCGAACCCGCGCCAGCAGTTCGTCGGCGGCGAGCCGCTGCCCGCCCGCCGGGACCTGCAGCAGGTCGGCGTAGAGCAACGCATCGAGCTGCGGCTTGTACAGGTAGACGATCCCGGTGAGCGCCAGCAGGACCATGAAGGGCGCGACGAACAGCCCGGCGTAGAAATGCCAGCGCCAGGCCAGGTTGTAGAACGAAGGCACGGTTTTTCTTGTCATGGAAGGCTCCACGGAAAGCGCCCCCGGTAAGAGGGCGCCTCCAGTCGTCAGAAGGACAGATCGACCTTGGTCCAGAGGGTCCGGCCGGGTTCGTGGATGCTGCGCGGATCGTCCGCCGGGAAGCCGAAGCCGGCGTTGCCCGCCAGGTTGAGGTGTTCGGCGTAATCCTTGCCGAGCAGGTTGTCGACACCGGCACTGAGGCGCAGGTGTTCGCTCACCCGATAGGCGCCGTTGAGCGACAGCACGCCGAAACCGGGGCTGGACTCCAGATCCTTGCCGACCACGTTGCCCTTGCCCACGGCGACCCGGTTCTGCCCCCGCACCACCCGCCAGAGCGTGCCGGCGCTCCAGTCGTCGGTGGCGTAGGTCAGGCCGAAGCGCGCCTCCAGCGGCGGCATCTGCGGCAAAGCTTCGTCGTCGCTGCGGTTCTCGCCCCAGGCGTAGGCCAGGGTGGCGTCGGTGGTCCAGCGCTCGGTCAAGTGGTAGGCCGCACCCATTTCGCCGCCCATGATGCGGGCGTCGATGTTCTCCGCCCGCGAGCTGCCGCTGCGGTAGTCGAACAGGATGAAGTCGCGGACCACCCCGGCGTAGGCGGAAACCCAGGCGTCCAGACGCTTGTCGCGGTACTGCACGCCGACGTCCAGTTGGGTGGTCTTCTCCGGCTCGATGCCGTCGAAGGCGTTCACCTCGCCGGTGGGCGCTTGGCGCGGGGAGAACAGTTCCCAGTAGTCCGGGAAGCGCTCGACGTGGCCGAGGCCCGCGTACCAGATGGCGCCGCCCTGGTCGTGCTCGTAGCGCAGGAAGCCGCTGGGCAGGGTGTCTTCGCGGCGCTCGTCGGCGGTGGGGTTGGGCATGGTGGCCATGCCGCTGCCGAGGGTGTCGCGGTGGTGGATGGTGCCCGACCACAGGAACGTCACGGTGGCCAACCCGATGTGCGGGTGCGGGCGCACGTCGATGCCGCGGCCGGGTTCGAACACGGCCGGACCCATGTGGTC
>CBFGOS010000247.1:0-3842 GCA_965650425.1 uncultured Lysobacter sp.
CCGCACGCGGCGACGGCGACGGCTCCGCCCTCGCGGGCATTGCCCGCGGCCTGCCCGAATGGCAGCGCGCGGTGAAGCTGCAGAAGCGCGCCGCCAGCGTCGGCTTCGACTGGCCCGGCATTGATCCGGTGCTGGCGAAACTGCACGAGGAAATCGACGAAGTCCGCGCCGAGTTTGCCGCCGTTGCGGCGGGCGAGCCCGATGCACACGGCCGGCTGGAGGAAGAGATTGGCGACCTGCTGTTCGTTGCCGCCAACGTCGCGCGGCACGGCAAGGTCGACGTGGGCGCCGCCTTGCGCCGCGCCAACCAGAAGTTCGAGCGTCGCTTCCGCGCGATGGAGGCCCTGGCTGCCGTCGAGCAGGGCGGCCTGGCCGGCTTGTCACTCGAGCAGCAGGATCTCTACTGGGAGCGCGTCAAGCGCGACGAGTAGGCCGCGGCCGCGGTTCACTCCAGGAAGATCAACCAGGCCGCCACCACGATCAGCCCGAAGCCGGCCCAGTGGTTCCACTTCAACGGCTGCTCCAGGTACCACGATGAGAACCCGGCGAACACCAGCAGGGTGATCACTTCCTGCATGCCCTTGAGCTGCGGGGCCGAGTAGACCATCGAGCCGAGGCGATTGGCCGGCACCATCAGGCAGTATTCGAACAGGGCGATGCCCCAGCTGACGAGGATGGCCAGCATCAGTGGCGAAGATTTGTAGCGCAGGTGCCCATACCACGCGAAGGTCATGAACACGTTGGAGCCGACGAGCAGCAGGACCGGCAGGAATCGTTCGAGCATGGGGGGCACCAAATGGGGCGACGGGCGCAGTTTAACCAGCGGTCAGCTTGAGCACGTGCGGCTTCACATCGCCTCAACACGCAGATCGGCACCCTTCACAAACCTGAAGAACTGGGGTGATCCATGCAGAACATGAAGGACGGCGGTCTGGTGCTGATCGTCGAGGACAACCGCAACATCTCCGAGATGGTCGGTGAGTACCTTGAAGGGCGCGGCTTCGAAGTCGATTACGCGCAGGACGGCCTGGACGGCTACCGCCTGGCGGCGGAGAACAGCTACGACGTGATCGTGCTGGACCTGATGCTCCCACGCCTGGATGGCGTGGAGGTGTGCAAGCGTTTGCGCGAGGAAGCGCGCAAGTCGACGCCGGTGCTGATGCTGACCTCGCGCGACACGCTGGAGGAGAAGCTCACGGGCCTGTCCGCGGGTGCCGACGACTACCTGACCAAACCCTTTGCCGTGCAGGAACTGGAAGCGCGCCTGCGTGCCCTGATCCGCCGCGAGCGTCGCCAGGTGGGTGGTGAGGTGCTGAAGGTGGGCGACCTGGTGCTCGATCCGACCTCATTGCGGGTCACCCGCGGTGGGCTCGAACTGCAGCTCTCGCCGATTGGCCTGAAGCTGCTGTCCATCCTGATGCGGGAATCGCCCCGGGTGGTCAGCCGGCAGGAGATCGAACGTGAGATCTGGGGCAACAGCCTGCCGGACTCGGACACCCTGCGCAGCCATCTGTACAACCTGCGCAAGACCATCGACAAGCCGTTCGACAACCCCCTGTTGCACACCGTGCAGTCGGCCGGTTATCGCGTCGCGGACGTGTCGCAGCCGGCCTGACGACCGGTGAGGCAGGTGACGTCACAGGGGCTGCCGCGCCGGATCAAGCGGACCTTCATTGCCCAGGCGCTGCTTGGCAGCGTGGTGCTGGCCGCGGGCATCATGCTGGCTGCGGTGTGGGGCACCCAGCGCCTGCAGCACCAGCGGTTGGCCTTGGAGGCCCATCGGTTCTGGCAGGCCCACGACCGGGATCCTGCCAGCGCACGGACGCCGTATGCCGCAACGCTGCGCGGGTACTTCCTCCCGGCGTCCGGCCCTGCGCGGGAGCCCGTCCCGTCCGAGATGCGGGCGCTTGGCGAGGGTGTACATGCCATTCCGGGCGGTGCCGCCCGTGTCGAGCGCCGGCCGGAAGGCACGCTCTACATCACCTCGAGCTCGCTGTACTTCAAGCGCGCGATCCTGCTGGTGGCACTCCCCGCGTTGGTGTTGGCCCTGGTGACGATGTGGTTGATGTCCTGGCTTACCTACCGCATCTCGAAGCGGCTGGTGGTGCCGGTGGCCTGGCTGGCCGAGCGCGTGCGGACATGGGATCCACGCGATGCTGATACGTTTGTCGGTGACGTGGCCAAGTTACCGCCAGACTCGGGCGTGGAAGTGCGGCGACTCTCGCGCGCCCTCGTCGACCTCAACCGTCGCGTGCACGAGTTTGTCCGCCGCGAGCGCGACTTCACCCGGGATGCCAGCCACGAGTTGCGGACGCCGCTGACCGTGGTGCGGCTGTCCACCGACATGATGTTGGCGCGCGAGGACCTGGATGTGCCGCTGCGCCGCTCGCTGACGCGCGTGCAGGCGGCCGGTCGCGACATGGAGGCGGCCATCGACGCCTTCATGCTGCTGGCGCGAGAGACCGAAATCGAAGCGCAAAGCGAGGACTTCGACGTGGCCGACGTGGTCGCCGACGAGGTCGAGCTGATCCGGCCGCTGGTGACCGGCCGGCCGGTCGCGTTGACCGTGGATGACCAGGGCGGACCACGGCTGCACGCTCCCGCCAGCGTGCTGGCCTTGATGCTGCGCAACCTGCTTGGCAATGCCGTGCAGTTCACCGGCACCGGCAGCATCCGCGTCGTGATCGCGGCCGACCGCATCGACGTCATCGACACCGGCATCGGGATGACGACCGAGGAACTGGCCCAGGTCTTCAACCCCTTCTACAAGGCCAACCTGCAGGAAGGCCAGGGCAAGGGCATCGGCCTGTCCATCGTGAGCCGGCTGGGCGAAAGGATGGGCTGGCCGGTAACCCTGGTCAGCGAACCCGGCAAGGGAACCACCGCCACGATCTGCCTGAAGCAGGCCCAAGTGGCGTGATCGCGCAGGGCAGCCTGTAATCTGCTGGGCCGTGTCAACGCGCGGCCCCGCGGCGCGTTGACGTAGTCCACTACCGTCGATTCCGGATCCTCCGTGGCCCAGCCCAAGTCGTCCCGTCCCCTCAAGTCCCCCTGGCTCCGACGTGGGCTGATTGCATTGGCTGTATTGGCCATCGGCGCCACGGCCGTAGTCGTGTGGCGTGGCGGCGACACGCAGGATGCCGCTGCCTGGCGCACGGGCAAGGTGGAGAAAGGCGACATCCGCGTGGCGATCTCGGCCACTGGCACGCTGGCGGCCATCTCCACCGTGGACGTGAGCAGCCAGATCTCTGGCCAGGTGACGGACGTGCTGGTCGACTACAACGACCGCGTGACCAAGGGACAGGTCATCGCCCGCATCGACCCCAGCACCTATGAGGCGCAGATCGCGCAGGGTGACGCCGCGGCCAACAGCGCGCGCGCCGGGTTGGCCACCGCGCAGGCGGTGTTGCGCAATGCCGAAGTGGACTACCAGCGCAAGGCAAGCCTCGGGCGGCAGCAGCTGGTTTCGCGCGGAGACGTGGACCAGGCCCGCGCCACGCTCGACCAGGCCCGCGCGCAGGTCTCGCAGGCGCAGGCGCAGATCCGACAGCAAGTGGCCTCCACCCAGACCGCGCGCCTCAACGTGCAGCGCTCGGTGATCCGCTCGCCGGTGGACGGTGTGGTGCTGACCCGCTCGATCGAGCCGGGCCAGACCGTCGCCGCCAGCCTGCAGGCGCCGGTGCTGTTCCAGATTGCCGAGGACCTGTCCAAGATGGAGATTGTCCTGGCCATCGACGAGGCCGACATCGGACAGGTGAAGCCGGGTCTGGACGTGGGGTTCACCGTCGACGCGTTTCCGACCGCCAGTTCCGCGGCAAGGTGCAGCAGGTGTGCCTGTCGGC
>CBFGOS010000248.1:0-3827 GCA_965650425.1 uncultured Lysobacter sp.
TCAACATAAGCGCCGCCGGATGGGCGGTAGGACGGTGCCAGGACACGGGTGGGGGCAGGGCATGGTGGCGCACTCGGACCGGATCGCCCCGCAGGACCACGAACTGCACTACGGGCGGGGCAACGGCGGCGGGAAGTTCGGGCACCGAAGGTACCCGAGTGACATCGCTACTCAGCGACCCTTGGCCGCAGTGAGTGGCACAAACCACATCTTCGGTAGATGGCGATTTCTCTTGGCAGTCGTGTGCCGGGCCATCAGTCGTCGCGGCACTGGACGCATCAATCTGCCCCAGCGCCATAAAGCCCATCGAACATGCCGGATGTCCCGCCAGCACCACCTGCGACCACAACAGCGCCAGCACCGCGAAGATCGCGATGCGGGCACGCAAGGGGCGACAGAAGCGTTTCATTGCAGGCCGATGCTAGCTCAACTGAGTCCCCACGCATTGACGGGGATCAATTCGTTGGCAGCGCCCAGGGTCACATGCTGCTGAATTCCCGGGGACTCAGCTTCCCGTCCTTGTTGGCATCCATCATGCCGAAGTGGGCTGCCATCGGGTGCCTGGCCATTTCAGTCTTCGTGAGGAAGCCATTCTTGTCCTTGTCCAAGGCGGCAAAAGCGGGGGATACAGCGGGCTTGGCCGCCGTGGTGGCGACATGGGCGCCATGGTCGTGGGCGCCGCTTTGGGCGCTCTGGCTGGCCAGAGCAGGGGTGGCGGCACCCGACAGGGCCAGCAACAGGATCAGGGATGTACGCGTCATGGGCTATTCCGAAAGTTGGTTACGTAATCACAGAGGGAGCAGGTATGTCTGGGTAGGTTTCATCCGACCCTCGTGCGTCCCAGTCGCAGCGCATTGGCCACGACCGAAACCGAACTCAAGCTCATCGCCAGCGCCGCGATCATCGGGCTGAGCAGCAGGCCAAAGACCGGATACAACACGCCTGCGGCAATCGGCACGCCCAATGCGTTGTAGAGGAAGGCGAACATCAGGTTCTGCTTCATGTTGGCCACCGTGGCCTCGGACAGGGTCCGCGCACGGGCGATACCGCGCAAGTCGCCCTTGACCAGCGTCACCTGCGCGCTGGACATGGCCACGTCGGTGCCGGTGCCCATGGCCACGCCGATGTCGGCACCAGCCAGCGCAGGGGCATCGTTGATGCCGTCACCGGCCATCGCCACCTTGCGGCCTTCCGCCTTGAGTCGCTGGACCAGCGCCACCTTGTCCTGCGGCCGCACCTCGCCGTGCACCTCATCGATGCCCAGCTGACGCGCGACCGCCTGCGCCGTAGCGACACCGTCACCGGTGGCCATGACGATGCGCAGCCCAGCGGCGTGCAGCGCGGCAATCGCATCCGGCGTCGAGGCCTTGATCGGATCGGCCACGGCCAGCAGGCCGGCCAGCGCGCCATCAACCGCAAGGAACATCACACTGGCGCCATCGCGACGCAAGCCATCGGCCTGTTCACGCAGCTGTGCGGCATCCACGCCCAGCTCGCGCATCAGCTCGGTGTTGCCGATGGCCACCTTGTGTCCTTCGACCACGCCGCGGACACCGATGCCCGTGGAGGACTCGAAGTGTTCTGGGGTTTCCAGGACCAAATTGCGGCGGCGCGCCTCGGCCACGATGGCATCGGCCAGCGGGTGCTCGCTGTTCTGGTCCAGGCTTGCGGCCAAGCGGAGCACATGAGCCTCATCGTAGCCCGCGGTCGCTACCGCCTGACGGAAGGCCGGCTTGCCCTCGGTCAGGGTGCCCGTCTTATCGACAATCAGCGTATCGATCCGGCGGAAGTTCTCGATGGCCTCGGCATCACGGAACAGCACGCCCGCCTGGGCGGCACGGCCCGTCGCCACCATGATCGACATGGGCGTGGCCAAACCCAGCGCGCACGGACAGGCGATGATCAGCACCGAGACGGCGTTGAGCACCGCATACGTCCAGGACGGCTCAGGCCCGAACATGCCCCATACAAAGAAGGTGGTGACGGCGATCGCCAGCACCGCCAGCACGAACCAGAACGCCACCTTGTCGGCCATGCGCTGCATCGGCGCACGGGAGCGCTGGGCCTGCGCGACCAACTGGACGATCTGCGCGAGCACGGTTTCGGAGCCCACCTTCTCGGCGCGGATGACCAGGCTGCCGGTGCCGTTGAGCGTGGCACCAATCACGGTCGCGCCCGCGGCCTTCTCCACTGGGATCGGCTCGCCGGTCAGCATCGACTCGTCGACGTTGGAGCGGCCTTCCAGCACCTTGCCATCAACCGGCACCTTTTCACCGGGGCGAACGCGCAGGCGGTCGCCCACATGCACGTGGCTGAGCTCGATGTCTTCTTCCGTACCGTCATCGCGCAGGCGGCGCGCGGTCTTGGGCGCCAGACCGAGCAGGGCACGGATGGCGGCGCCGGTCTTGGAACGCGCACGCAGCTCCAGCAACTGCCCCAGCAAAGTCAGCGAGATGATCACCGCCGCGGCTTCGAAATAAACGCCTACGCGCCCGTGTTCGCGGAACGACATGGGGAAGATGTCGGGCGCCACGGTAGCAACCACGCTGTACCCGAAGGCGGCGGCCACGCCGATGCCGATCAGCGTCCACATGTTCGGGCTGCGGTTGCGGATGGATTGCACGCAGCGCACGAAGAACGGCCAGCCCGCCCACAGCACCACGGGTGCACTCAGTGCCAGTTCCACCCACGTCCGCGCCTCAGTGGACAACCATGCGTGGAATCGATGGCCGAACATCGCCAGCACCAGCGTGATCAGGGTCAAAGGCAAGGTCCACCAGAACCGGCGACTGAAGTCGACCAGTTCGGGATTCTCTTCCTCCTCCAGACTGGGCATTTCCGGCTCCAGCGCCATGCCACAGATGGGGCAGGTGCCGGGGTGGTCCTGGCGGATCTCCGGGTGCATCGGGCAGGTGTACATCGTGCCTGCCGGCGCGGCGACTACGGGCGTTTCGGGCTTCGGCGCCAGGTATTGGGTCGGGTTGGCGACGAACTTTTCCCGGCACCGTGCAGCGCAGAAGTGGTAGGTAGTGCCCTCGTGCTCGGCGTGATGCGGCGTCTTCGCCGGATCCACCTTCATCCCGCACACGGGGTCAATGACGGTGTCGGTGATCACCGCTGGATGGTTTTGGACTGGTGATGCGTGGTGGTGCGAATGCGGGTGCGCTCCTGCATGCGAATGCGGAGCCGACTCGTGAAGCCCATGGCCTCCAGCCTGGCCGGTAGACGGCTGCCCATCGCCAACCGTGGCCTTGCCTGGCTTTCCATGGCCGCAACAGTGGCCCTGGCCATGTTCATGCTGTTCGCGTTCGTTCATGCGTCCTCCTTGGACAACGCAGTCAAGATGGGGCAGGTGGCGAGGCTTCCGTGGCCGGGGCAGGCATCCACCAGATGGCGCAGGCCATCGCGGATACGGGTCAGCTCGTCGATCTTGTGTTCCACGTCGGACAGCTTGATGGCCGCCGCATTGCGTACCCTGGCCATGTCGTCACCCGTTCGATTGGACAGATCCAGCAGCTCGCGGATTTCGCGCAGGGTGAACCCCAAAGCCTTCGCACGTCGCACGAAATGCAGCCGGGCGACATCCTGCTCGTCGTAGGTGCGATAGCCCGACTCCCGGCGGGGCGGGGCGGGCAGGATGCCGTGGCTTTCGTAATAGCGGATGGTGTCTATGGGGACACCGGTGCGCTTGGTGAGCTGACCGATCTGCATGGCAGGCGATCCATTGTGGAATGGGCCTAGTGTGCAGTCTTGACCATAGTCCAGAGTCAAGGCCCTGTAGATGACGGCACCGGAACAGCGCGTTCCCGGTGCCGTCGATCGCGCCG
>CBFGOS010000249.1:0-3820 GCA_965650425.1 uncultured Lysobacter sp.
TTCGGCGCCGACGTGCTGCTCGCCGCGCGCGACACCGCCGCGCTCGACCGCGCGCGCGCCGAGTTGCTGGAGGATTTCCCCGAGCGAGAGGTACAGGTGTTCGCCGCCGACGTGGCGGACGACGAGCAGCGCCGCGAACTGCTGGACTGGGTCGAGGACTTCGGCGAAGGCCTGCATATCCTGGTCAACAACGCCGGCGGCAACCTCGGCAAGCCGGCCACCGACTACACCGAAGACGAGTGGCGGCAGATCTTCGAGATCAACCTGTTCTCCGCGTTCGAGCTGTCGCGTTATGCGCACCCGCTGCTGACCCGCCACGCCAGTTCCAGCATCGTCAACGTGGGCAGCGTCTCGGGCCTGACCCACGTGCGCACCGGTGCGCCGTATGGCATGAGCAAGGCGGCGATGCACCAGATGACGAAGAACCTGGCGGTGGAGTGGGCCGAAGACGGGATCCGCGTCAACGCGGTCGCGCCGTGGTACATCCGCACCCGCCGCACGTCCACCAAGCTGGCCGATCCCGATTACCTGGACGAGGTGCTGCTGCGCACGCCGATGGGGCGCATCGGCGAGCCGGAGGAGGTGGCCGCGGCCGTGGCGTTCCTGTGCCTGCCGGCGTCGAGCTATGTCACCGGCGAGTGCATCGCGGTCGACGGTGGGTTCCTGCGCTACGGGTTCTGAGGGCGGCGACCGGCATGTGTTCCATCGCGGTGGGAGGGCGCCGACGGCCGGGTGCGCCGCGCCATCGAGGGCCGACCGATCAATCCGCGATCGGCAAACTCAGCGTCTCCTTCACCTCTTCCATCACGATGTAGCTCTTCGACTCGCGCACGTGCGGCAAGGTCAGCAGCGTGCTGCCCAGCAGCTTGCGGTAGCTGGCCATCTCGCTGATGCGCGCCTTCAGCAGGTAGTCGAAGTCGCCCGAGACCAGGTGGCACTCCAGCACGTTCGGCAGGCGCAGCGCCGCGCGGCGGAATTCCTCGAAGATGTCGCCGGACTTGTACGCCAGGCTGATCTCAACGAACACCAGCAGCGTCGCCTTCACGTGCTGCGGGTCCAGGCGCGCGTGGTAGCCGGTGATCACCCCATCGCGTTCCAGCCGGCGCACGCGCTCGGTGCAGGGCGTGGTGGACAGCCCCACGCGCTCGCCCAGTTCGGTGAAGGAAATGCGGCCTTCTTCCTGCAGGATGCGCAGGATGTGGCGGTCGATCCTGTCGAGTTCGCGGGCTTTGCCGGCCATGTTGCACTGCGGTAGTGGCGTTGCGCGAAGTTTACACCTGTCCTGTTGGTAAAAATCAGAAAAACCCCCTGCGCGCTTTGGCCGATACTGCGCGACTTTGCCGGCACTCCCGCCGGTGGTGACGGACGAGGCGAGCGATGCGGGTTCTGGTGCTGGGCGGTGGCGTGATCGGCGTGAGCAGCGCGTGGTACCTGGCGCGGGCCGGGCACGAGGTGGTCGTCGTCGACCGCCAGCCCGCGGTCGCGCAGGAAACCAGCTTCGCCAACGCCGGCCAGATCTCGCCCGGCTACGCCTCGCCGTGGGCCGCGCCCGGCGTGCCGCTGAAGGCGCTGAAGTGGCTGTTCCAGCGCCACGCGCCGCTGGCCATCAAGCCGGGCATGGACCCGCAGCAGTACCTGTGGCTGCTGCAGATGCTGCGCAACTGCACGCACGCGCGCTATGCGGTCAACAAGGCGCGCATGGTGCGCCTGTCCGAATACAGCCGCGACGTGCTGGACGAGTTGCGCGCCGAGACCGGCATCGACTACGAGGACCGCCAGCTGGGCACCACCCAGCTGTTCCGCACCCAGGCGCAACTGGACGGCGCGGCCAAGGACATCCCGGTGTTGGAGCAGTACGGCGTGCCGTACGAGCTGCTGGACCGCGACGGCATCGCCCGCGTCGAGCCCGCGCTGGCCAACGCGCCCGCACCGCTGGTCGGCGCACTGCGGCTGCCCAACGACCAGACCGGCGACTGCGAACTGTTCACCCGCCACCTGGCCGACATGGCTGCGCGCGCCGGCGTCGAGTTCCGCTTCGGCCAGGACATCCAGGCGCTGGAGCACGACGGCGCGCGCATCACCGGCGTGCGCCTCGATGGCAAAATCGAACGCGCCGACCGCTACGTGCTGGCGCTGGGCAGCTATTCCCCCAAGCTCGTCGCGCCACTGGGCCTGCGCCTGCCGGTGTACCCGCTCAAGGGCTACTCGCTGACCCTGCCGATCACCGATGCGGCGATGGCACCAACCTCGACCATCCTCGACGAGACCTACAAGGTGGCGATCACCCGCTTCGACCAGCGCATCCGCGTCGGTGGCATGGCCGAAGTCGCCGGCTTCGACCTGTCGCTGTCGCCGCGCCGCCGCGCCACGCTGGAAAAAGTCGTGGGCGACCTGTACCCGCGCGGTGGCGACCTGCAGGCCGCTTCGTTCTGGACCGGCCTGCGCCCGGCCACGCCCGACGGCACGCCGGTGGTGGGCGCCACCCGCTACGGCAACCTGTACCTCAACACCGGCCATGGCACCCTTGGCTGGACCATGGCCTGCGGCTCCGGCCGCTACCTGGCCGACGTGATCGACGGCCGCACCCCGCAGATCAGCGGCGAAGGCCTCGATCTGTCGCGTTACGACTAATCCCCTCGGAACCACTGCCTTGCGCCCCGCCCGTGCCCTGATCGACCTCGACGCCCTGCGCCACAACTATCGCCTCGCCCGCGAGCTGGGCGGCGGCAAGGCGCTGGCGGTGGTCAAGGCCGACGCCTACGGCCACGGCGCCGTCGCCTGCGCCCGCGCGCTGGAAGGCGAAGCCGACGCCTTCGCCGTGGCCGCCATTGAAGAGGCGCTGGAACTGCGCGCCGCCGGCATCCGCGCGCCGATCCTGCTGCTGGAAGGCTTCTTCGACCCCGCCGAGCTGGCGCTGATCGACCAGCATGACCTGTGGTTCGCGGTGGCCACCCCGTGGCAGCTGGCCGCCGTCGAGCAGGCGCGCCCGGCCCGGCCGTTCACCGTGTGGCTCAAGCTGGACTCGGGCATGCACCGCCTCGGCATCGAGCCCGCCGACTACGCCGCCGCCGCCGCCCGCCTGCGGGCGCTGCCGCCCGTGCGCGAAGTCGTGGCCATGACCCACTTCGCCCGCGCCGACGAACTCGACCGCGACACCACCCGCACGCAAGCCGCGGTGTTCGATGCCACCACCGCGGGCCTGGGCCTGGCCCGCAGCCTGTCCAATTCGCCCGCGCTGCTGGGCTGGGACAACCTGCGCAGCGACTGGGTGCGCCCCGGCCTGATGCTGTACGGCCTCAGCCCGTTCCCGCAGCCGCACCCGGTGGCCGCGCGCCTGCGCCCGGTGATGACCCTGCAGTCGCAGGTGATCAGCGTGCGCGACATCGCGGCGGGCGAGCCGGTGGGCTACGGTGCCCACTTCGTCGCCGCCCGGCCGACCCGCGTGGGCGTGGTGGCCATGGGCTACGCCGACGGCTACCCGCAGTTCGCCCCCAGTGGCACGCCGGTGGCCATCGACGGCGTCCCCGGCGCGCTGATCGGCCGCGTGTCGATGGACATGCTGACCGTGGACCTCACCGACCACCCGCAGGCCGGCGTCGGCAGCACGGTCGAACTCTGGGGCGCGCAGGTCCCGCTGACCGCCGTGGCGGCGGCGGCGCGCGCCAGCGCGTACCAGTTGCCCTGCGCGCTCAAGCGTGCGGCGCGCGAGTACCGCAACACCTGATTCTCCCCACGCCGGCGCGCTGGGCGGTTACGCTAGTGGCGAAGGGCCGCCCTCGGAGCGGCCGCGACGAGGCTCGAGCAGGCCCTCGGGCAGGCG